>JAZFSU010000070.1:0-14807 GCA_036446335.1 Dehalococcoidia bacterium
ACGAACAACGCGCCCACCATGGGATTGGGACTGGTCCTTCCCAGCCCCCTCCGCGCCAGGCGCAACGCGAGTCTCATGTAGGATTCGTCGCCCAAGATCAGCTTCACCTCGCTTCGGCGGTGACCGGATTGGCTTCGGGCCGGCCCCTGTAGTCTGGACTAGGCCCAGTATATCTCGCTGGCATCAGACGTCAACCTGGGCAGATCGAGCCGGTTCGGCGGCGCTCTGAACGGTGCTATCCCCTGTTATGCCGGCCTCAAACTCTCCGGAGGTGGAAGACCCGTGCAATGGAGGCTACGCCTGGAACAGTGGCAAAGTGGAGGAGGAGCCAGTGTGCATGTGCAACGCGATTCTGTGGGCTTCGGTTGTGGTGAGTGCAGGGGGCTCCGAGGTAGGTTCTCAGTCAGGTCCGAATATCAGCGCCGGGGGTATTAGCAAGTTGGCTCCAACAGCTATTCTCAGGCGCCTAGCTGCGTGCTGCGCGCAAGAGCTGGTCCCGCTCCTCTTGCAGCCTCTTGAACTCGCCAATGTCGCTTATGACCGCTATCGAACCGGTTACCTTTCCGTCCGGTCCCTTGAGCACGCTGACGGACAGGGACACGTCAACGATTTCCTGATTCTTCTTGATCATCTTGGTCTCGATGTGATTCTGCATACCTTTCTGCCGCACGTTCTGGGCCCTTATCTTGGCCCATTCCTCGTCGGGGTACAGGGAGCTGACAGGCTTCATGTTCAGATCGCTTGCACTCATTCCCAAGACATCTTCGGCGAACTTGTTCCAGAGGACGATCTTCTCGTTTTCGTCGGCCATGGTAATGGCTACTGCCGAATTCTCAAAGATGGTCCTGTACCTCTCCTCAGCCGTCTGAAGCTGTTCTTCCGCCTTCTTCCGCTCGGTGATATCTCGAAGTACCACCACAACTTCAACAGTCTCCTTCCCGTCTATCGGTGAAGCAGAGTATTCGACGTGCAGAACACTTCCGTCTTTCTTTTCCACGGTGGTTGTTCCCCGCTGACGTCCCTCACTTTGCTCGGCGCTCTCAATCTTCCTGGCCACTCCAGGGAGAATAGCTTCAACCTCTTTGTTGATCAGTTCTCCCTGTCCACAGCCCAGCATCTCCTCAGCTTTGGTATTGCACCAGGCAACAACCCCTCTCTTGAATTCGAAGACCGCGTCAGCGATGTTTTCCACGAGAGCCGAATAGTGACGAGCAGCACGGGCACGCTTCTCGAACTCCACCTTTCGTCTCTCGAGCGCTGTCTCTACTCTCGTAGCCAGATCATCCAAGTCGAACGGCTTGAGAACGTAGTCGTACGCCCCCAGGTTCATGGCCTGAACGGTGGTCTGCGTGTCGTCCACGGCAGTCGACATGACGACGCAGATATCCGGATCCTCAAAAGTCATCTGCGGCAGCACCTCGATTCCCGACATCCCCGGCATCCTGATGTCCAGGAGCACCAGGTCGAAATCATGGGCGCATATCTTCTCCAGAGCCTCTTCGCCACTGGCTGCAAGCACACACTCGTATCCCTCGTGCTGCAGCTTGTGTGAAATCACCGTCCTGATGGCGCCCTCGTCATCGACTACAAGAATCTTTCCCCTGCTCTCTTCCATATTACCCTCCACGGGCCATGCCGGACCGGTCCCCCGGCAACACCGGTTAGACCTCGCGGTCCGTTGGCGCTCGTGCTACCGTGTACAACATAGCATAGCTTTTGTGAGGCATACAATAGGCCTTTTGGCCCCCCCCGCTGGTAAAATAGTACTAGTGGTGTGGAAAATCGTGGACTTGGCTGCATCTTGCCTGTAGAATACTGGGGTGGAGAGCAGCTAAACAATGACCGAGCAAGGTACTCAGAGAGAACGGGAGCTTCGCAGGGACCGAGAGCTTCGAAGGGAGCGGAACGCTTTGACGCTCATGCCCTTGCCCGTGCGGATGCCCAAGGAGTGGTATGACCTGCTGCCCAAAGTCATGCCTCTGATAAGCCGCTCCCCAGACGAGTCCAAGTATTACATGGCGGAGGAGACGGCGCAGGCCTTCCTTCAGATGTGGAAGCAACGCCTCATGAGACGCGATGGAAATGACGTTTGGGTGCATCTCGGTGGGCTGGAGTGCTATGAGACAATACCGAAATTCGCGAAGGGCGTGGAACAGAGAATCAAGGGCCGCGATGTGGAAATCAAGGGGCAGGGTGGCCTGAAAGGTCTCATACAGCATTGGGGGGCTCATGTCGAAGAACTCAGGAGCCTGGACGACAAGGCGGTGCTGGAAGGCCGAATGCGGTTCGTGCGCTCCCTCGAACCCCTGATGTCAACCCTCGCCTTGAGCGGAACCTGGGGCGTCGCCTATGAGAGGTCACGCGACAACATACTGAAGATACGTCCGGTGGTCCAGAAATGGATGGCCGAACACGGAAGACAGTGGAACCTTGATGAGCCTTTCGGCGGGAAACTGTCGCAGACATGACAGTCCACTTCCCGCCGTTTGCCGAGAGCAGGGCTCGGGGCCTGAGGGCAGAGTCACCCTCAAGTGCTACCTGAGCATTTCTACGAAGTAAAGGTGTTTGCTCTGCCCTTCCGGTCCTGTGTCCTCGACCTCTTGCCAGAGCTGACCGCAGTCAGGGCACTGAAGGAATCGACTTAGAGTCGTAGTCAGTCCGGTCTCGAGCCTCTTCTCAGAGTGGATCAGCTGTCCGATTTCGCTCATGTGAGCGGGGTTGCGGTTCGCCCCCGAGAACTCCAGAAGGTTCTCGCACTTGCTGCAGGGTCCGGATTGCCCAGGGCTGATCATCGGTTCACCCCCATCGTCTGACGTCGGTTCGAGTAGCCATACTGCGACAGACATTTCGCCGCCTCTTCGTCCGCCCCAGCGGCCCGGTCTGCTCCCTCAGCGCATCGCAGATCATGTCGCTGGCCGGCGGTATGTATCATACTGCAAGCTGGGAACATTGCAACCCCCGAAGGCTCCGGGTTGGGCAGGCAGGCGAAGGCCTAACTGAGAGGCTGGGGGAGCCGGTTCGAGAAGAAGCCTGGCGAGGACGACAATGAGTCATGACTCTCCGAGAGACCGCATCGTTCGAAGTCCGGCCCCGGGGCGTGGACTATATCCCTGCTGCAGCTAATATGTCGGGTACCACTTCCTCTTTGCCTATGGCCATGATGTGGACCCCATCACAGACCGAGTTCTTCTTCAGCTCAGCAATCATCCTGCCCGCAATCTCGATGCCCTTGCTGAGCGCCTCGCCTTTGGGGGCGCTGGCTATTTCGTCAATCAGATTCTGGGGTACAAAGATGCCCGGCACGTTCTCATTCATGTATTTCGCCATCCTTGCCGACACGAGCAGGACTATCCCCGCCATAATCTTGACCTGGAATTGACGGGCATAGTCCATGAACTTGGCAAAGTTGTCCAGGTCGTAGATGGCCTGAGTCTGGATAAACTCAGCCCCGGCCTCGATCTTCTTCTCGAACTTTATCAGCTGTGGTCCGATTGGCTTTGCCTCGGGCGTCACGATAGCCCCGGCACAGAACTTGACTGCCCCGTCGAGGTCGTTTCCCCCGAGGTCCTTCCCTGACTCCAGTTGCCTGATCGCTCTGAGGAGTTGAGTTGAGTCCAGCTCGAAAACGCCTCGAGCCTCCTTGTGATCCCCAACGACGATTGCATCACCGGTGAGGCAGAGAACGTTCGTGATTCCTCTTGAGTACGCAAGGAGGAGGTCAGCCTGAAGTGCCATCTGGTTGCGATCGCGGCAAGTCATCTGCAGTATGGGTTCGCCACCCCGTTCCTTGATCTCCATACAGCCGCCGATGGAAGGGAAGCGCATCACCGAGCTCTGATGATCGGTGACGTTGAGCCCGTCCACCTTGTCTTTCAAGAGGTCGATGTGGTGACGTGTCTTTTCCAGGTTTGTGCCTTTCGGCGGGGCGATCTCGCTCGTCACCACGAACTTGCCGGAGTCGAGAGCCTCTTTGAAACCCTGGGCCATTCTCTCCCTCCTCCCTAAGAGATTCTCATCAATCTGGGTCTGGGCACCACGTGAGAGTTCCTCGGCGGCTGATACTTTCTCATGAGGTCCAGTCTGTCCTGTTCCTTCAGCCGGTCGTAGATCAGAGTCCATGCACAATCCTTGTCCTTGTCGACTTCGCACTTGCCGTTGTTTGTGCCGCCGCATGGCCCGTTGAGCATCCCCTTGTGGCATGCGGTGATGGGGCAGATTCCCGCGGTGTAGCCCAGAACACAGTGGCCGCACTGGTCGCAGGCTTCGTGGAAACACCCCGGACCGTCTTCCAGGCCGATGAAGAGCGTGTCAACAGCCGGCATGACAGGCTTGCAGATATAGGAGCACACCTTCTGGACCCCCAGGGCACAGGACATTACCAGGAGGGAATCCGCACTCTGAATTGCGCCGTTGTTCTCCTCCAGGGACACCTTTGTCATTTCGTCGCACGCAGTGGGAATGACCGTCCAGCCGGTGACTGTCTTGCCCATGGCCTGCAGGCGCTCTTTCATCTCCAGGACCTCTTCCCTTCCCCCGGTCCTGGTCAAGGTAGTGCAAGTGCCACAGCCGACGATGTGCACCCTACCGAGTCCCTCGAGCAGTTGCTCTATCTCCTCGAGAGGCTTCTGCCTGGTTATGGATTTCATAGTCCACCTCCGGGCTCAACCGTCCGTTCTTTCATCTGACTACGTCTCCAGATCGCATCTTAGACAGCGCTTTGCTTCCCGCCTTGCCTCTTCCTCCGAGAAGCCTCGCTCGATCTCTTCGAAGCTACCTTTCCTTTGTTTCAGGGGAAGTCTTGGCATTCCAACTCGTGCCTGAGTCTCCCAACTCTCTTCGACTTCCTCATCGGGTTGGACTTCCACCTTTTGTTTCAAATCGTACAACTCAACACGTGACGTGTCGCTCCTCAAGTATTTGTCCACGGCGACGGCTGCCCTTCTGCCGTCGGCGATCGCTTCAATCACCATTCCCGCTCCGCGTACGAAGTCCCCTCCGGCGAAGACGCCTGGCATATTGGTCGAAAGGTTGTTGTTGTCCACAACCAGAGTTTCCCACTTGGTGCGCTCCAACGCGCTGTCACGTGGCAGAAACGACAGGTCGGGCGCCTGCCCTACAGCCACGACTACGGTATCGGCTTCAACCGAGAATTCGGAGCCCGAGATTGGCGCAGGCCGACCTCGCCCGCTGGCTGTGGGCTCCCCGATCATCATTCGGACGCCCTGCAGGCCCGTCACTTTCCACTCGTCGTTAAATATCCGGGTAGGGCTGGTGAGGAAATGCAGTCGAACGCCTTCTTCCGCTGCCTCTTCGTACTCTGCATCAGACACCAGCATCTCGCCGAGGGACCGCATTTCATACAGGTCCACCTCCTCGGCGCCAAGGCGAAGGGCCGTGTGAGCCACATCGAGAGCCAGAGCCCCGGCACCAACGATGGCTACCCTGCGGCCTACCTCCACACGTTTTCCGAGCTTGACGTCACGCAGGAGCTTCAAGCCGTAGAAGAATCCTTCGATATCCTCCAGTTCGCCGGGGAGGCCTATGCGCTGGCTGCTCTGAGCACCGGATGCAATGAAGACCGCGTCGAAACCGTCCTTCCTCAGGTCTTCCACAGAGAAATTCTTGGTGATTGGCGTGTTGTACCGAATCTCTACGCCGCGCTTGGCGATGTGATCGATCTCCCGCTGAATGACTTCGGCGGGCAGCCGGAACTCGGGGACGGCTACAGATAACATGCCCCCTCCGATGGGGAGTGCCTCGAAGACAGTGACCGGATAGCCCATCTGAGCCAGGAAATAGGCGCAGCTCAGACCTGTGGGCCCGGCTCCGACAACGGCAACTCTATGGGCCTTCGTTCTCGGAAACGGTTCCGGCTCGGGGAGTTCGTTGGCGTGGTCGAAATACCAGTCTGCGACGAACCGCTTTAGTGCCCTAACGGCAACCGGCTCGTCCAGCGTGCCACGGCGACAGCGTTGTTCACATGGATGATGGCAGATGCGCCCGCAGATGGACGGGAACGGGCAGCGCTCCCTTATGGTCTCGACGGACTCCAGGTACTCGCCCGAAGCGATCTGAGCCTCGTACTTGGGCACGTTGATTCCAACCGGACAGACGTGCTGGCACGGTGAGATCATCAGGGCATCGCACACTGCGGCGGGGCACTTCTTCTCCCGGATGTGGGTCTCATACTCACTGCGGAAGTACCTGATCGAAGTAATGATTGGGTTGGGACAGCTCTGGCCAAGACCGCAGAGGGAGCTTTCCTTGACGGTGTCAGCTATGGAAAGCAGTGTGTCGATATCCTCTTCGCGCCCCTCGCCCTGCGTGATCCTCGTGAGGATCTGCAGCATCTGTTTGGTGCCGAGACGGCAGGGGACACACTTGCCGCATGACTCATCCTGCGTGAAGCTCAAGAAATACCTGGCAACCTCCACCATGCAGTTGCCCTCATCCAACACCACCATGCCCCCCGACCCCATGATCGATCCGAGCTTGATCAGCGAACTGTAGTCCGCCGGGACGTCAACGAACTGAGCTGGTATGCATCCCCCCGAGGGGCCGCCGGTCTGAACCGCCTTGAACTTCTTGCCGCCTGGGATGCCGCCCCCGATATCGTAGATTATGGTTGACAGCGGCGTGCCAACCGGCACCTCGACCAGACCGGTATTGTTTATCTTGCCGGAGAGTGAGAATATCTTTGTCCCCTTGGTTTCCTCGGTGCCGACTTGAGAGTACGCCTCGGCGCCGCCAAGGATCAGCCCTGGCACGTTGGCATAAGTCTCCACGTTGTTGATGGATGTGGGCTTCCCCTCCAGGCCGGACTGCGCCGGAAAGGGCGGCTTGGGCCGCGGCATTCCTCTCCGCCCCTCAAGGGATGCGATCAGGGCCGTTTCCTCGCCGCAGACAAATGCACCCGCCCCCATCTTGATGTGCACGCGGAAGCCGAAGCCCGTTCCCAGTATGTTGTCTCCCAGCAGGCCAAGTTCCTCGGCCTGCTGCGTTGCGATGGTCAGGTGTTCGATGGCGATCGGGTACTCCGCGCGCACGTATATGTAGCCGGTGTCAGCTCCGATCGCGTAAGCGGCGATAGCCATTCCCTCCAGCACCGCGTGCGGATCGCCCTCCAGAACAGCCCGATCCATGAACGCACCGGGATCTCCCTCATCGGCATTACAGATTACGTACTTGGAGTCCCCCTGTGATTGCCGCGTCAGCTTCCACTTCGTCCCGGTAGGGAACCCGGCGCCGCCGCGTCCGCGCAGCTTCGCCGCGCTGACGGTCTCAATCACCTGTTCGGGACTCATCTCGGCCAGTATCCTGGATAGAGCGGCGTAGCCATCGCGGGCGATGTAGTGTCGAACATTCTTGGGGTCGATCGTCCCGCAGTTCCGAAGCACGTTCCTGGTCTGACTCTTGTAGAACGGGATCTCAGCTGTATGTGGGATCCTCTGGCCGTTCCCGTTCACGTACACAAGGCGTTCGACCAATTCGTCCTTGAGCAGAGTCCTAGAGACGATCTCCGGAACGTCGCCAACGGTTACCTCGTGGTACGAGAAGCCACCCGGGTCGATACCTATGACCGGAGCCTTGGCGCAGAAACCGTGGCAACCAGTGTCCCTCACCTCCACCTTCTGCTCGAGTCCCCGATTCTTTATCTCAGCAGACAAGGCGTCCCGCACTTCGAGAGCGCCATAGGCCCGGCAGCCAGTCGTACAAACACGGACGCGCTTGTCAAACCGCTCGCCCTCTCTCTGGAGCATCTTGCGGTAGGAATCAAGCTCCGAGACGCCTTTGAGTCTCTCCATGGCCTGGTTCATTCCTCCGACCTGCGGTACTGCTGGATAATGCTCCGCACCTTTGGCGGAGCGAGCTTCCCGAAGTACTCCTTGTTGACCATCATCGACGGAGCGAGGAAACAGGTTCCCAGACAGGGTACCGTCTCCAGCGTGAAACCCATGTCGGGGGTGGTTTCACCCTCACCGATATCCAGGTTCTGCTTCACCATCTTCAATATCGTGCGGCCGCCGCGCACATGGCAGGCCGTTCCACGACACACCCTGACTATATTTCTTCCCCGCGGTGCCGTATGGAACTGCTCGTAGAACGTAATGACACCCTGCACCTGAGCGGGGAAGAGGCCAGTGCCCCTGGCAATGGGCACAACCGCCTCCGGTGGAATGTACCCCAACTCCTCCTGCACCTCTTGCAGGAGGGGAATCAGTGGCCACTTCTGACCATGATAGCTTGAGATGATCTCGCCTATTCTCTTCAGGTCGGGCTCGGCACTTTTCTGATCACTGTCCACGAGGCTAGGCCCTTTCCAGGCGTACCGCGCACGATTTGAGCGCAGGTGTCTTTGCTCGGGGGTCAAGAGTGACTCCGAACAGCGCGTTGACGGGAGTTGTGGGAAACGAGATGGGCATGAAAACCGTTCCTTCGGGCAGCGTCTCAGTGAACTTGGCGACAGCGGTCACCTCTCCCGTTGGCGAAACGACCCTCACCTGGTCTCCCTCACCAACTCCAAGCTGCCTGGCATCGGACTCGCCCATCTCCACATACGCCTCCGGCAGGAACTCGTAGAGCCGCCGGGATCTCGAGCTCCTGGAGCCAGTACCCGAATGGTGGAGAACGCTTCCCGTCAACATGACAAGAGGATACCCGTTCCCCGCCGGCACTGGCACCGGTTCATATTGCACCGGACAGAATCGGCCGAATCCGCTCGGGAACTGCCCTCGGTAGAGACGCCTCTTTTTGAAGGGGTCGCTGACAATGTCAGTCCGGTAGCTGTCCGTCGCTTCCAAGTCACCGTAGCCAATACCCTGATAGAAGGGGACCAATTCCCGGATCTCGTCCATGATCTGCTGTAGTGACGTGTAGGGCAACGGTTTGCCCAAGGCCTCCGCCACACGAAGGATGATCTCCCAGTCCGGCAGGCTGTCGCCGGGCGGCTCTATCGCCTTGCGAACGCTTTGAACCCTGCCCTCGAAATTGGTGAATGTGCCCTCCTTCTCAGCAAAGCTTGCGGCGGGCAGTACCACATTGGCAAGTTTGGCAGTCTCGGTGAGGAACAAGTCCTGAACCACCAGAAACTCAAGTGATGACATGGCTTTCTCGACCAGATTCCTGTCAGGGAAGCTCAGCAGAGGGTTCTCCCCCATAATGTACATGCCCCTGATCTCCCCGTCCTTGGCGCGCTCGATCATTTCGATGGCGGTCAACCCGTCTTCGGCTGGCAGTTCAGTGCCCCAGCGATCCGAGAATTTCGTCCGTGACTTGTCGTTGTCCGTGCAAAGGTAGCCGGGGAGCAGATCGGGCATGGCACCCATGTCGCAAGCCCCCTGCCCATTGCAGTCCCTCTGCATGGCGAAGATGCCGCCGTTGTGCCCGACGCTTCCGGTCAGCATCGCCAGATTGGCGAGAGCTGCCATGCTATCCGTCCCACACACCTGCTGGGTGATCCCACTGCCGCAAACGATCGAGGCGCTGTCCGCTTTCGCGAGGAGTCGTGCAGCCTGTAACATGTCCTTGCCTGGGACTCCTGTTACCTTCTCAACGTACTCGGGCGTGCACTTCTCCAAATCCTTTCTCAATGCCTCGAAATTCTCGCTTCTCCGAGATACGAATTCCTCGTCGAGCAGGCCCTCGCTGACAACAACTTGAGCCATACCACATATGAGTGCGACGTCGGTGCCAACGTTTGGCCTCAACCACAGCTGCGCGTGGGCTGATAGTCTCGTTTGACGGGGGTCTATCACCACTACCTTGGCGCCCCGGCGTCTCGCGGCTCGCTTGACAGCGTACCCCACGATGGGGGCGCTGGACGTGAGGTCAGCGCCGATGACCACTATCACGTCTGAGTGCTCCAAAGCGTCAATGCTGTTGGTGGTGCCCGGAAAGCCAACCGCCGATCCCACTCCCATCAAGCTTGCCGCGCTGTAGAGGCGGCTGCTGTTGTCGATGTTGTTTGTGCCCAGCCCGATGCGGGCCAACATCTGCAACAGGTAGTTCTCCTCGTTGGTACACTTGGAAGAGCCCAGAACGGCCAGGCTGTTGGCGCCGTGAGCTTCCTTTATCCGATTGAGCTCGGCCGCCACCAGGCCTAGGGCTTGTTCCCACGTTGCCTCTGCGAAGCCCTCGTCAGTCTTGATCAGCGGGCTTTGCAGCCTATCCGGGCTATGAACGAAATCACAGCCAGAGTTCCCCTTGACACAGAGGGCGCCCTGGTTCACGCTGCTGCCCTTGGTCGGCATTGAGCGTACGATCCGGTTATCTTTCACCTGCAGATCGATATTGCAGCCGCAGCCGCAAAATGGACAGACTGTTGACACCGCGGTCGACGACGTTCCTGAATACGTTCGTCGCTTCTCCATGAGGGCGCCGGTGGGACAGACCGCCACACAAGTGCCGCAGAAAGTGCACTCTGAGCCCTCCAGCGGCAAGTCGCCCAGCGTCGCAGGCCTGGAGGTGAATCCGCGGTGAATGTAGTCGATTGCGCCCTCGACAACGAGTTCGTGATCAGCGCGAATGCACTTGGCGCATAGTATGCACTTGCTCAAGTCACGCTCGATGAAAGGATTGACCTCCTCGATTGCAGCCAACTGAGGGATCCACTCGAGGTCCAACGATCCGATTCCCATGTCCGAAGCGATAGTGCGCAACTCGCAACGGTTGCCCTTGTCACACACCATGCAAGTATCGGGGTGGCTCGCGAGCATGAGCTTGATTATGGTCCTGCGACGCTCCAGCACCTTTGGCGATTCCGTGTTGATCACCATGCCCTCCTCAATGGGAGTGACACAGGACGCGGAGAGCCTGCCGGATCGTTCGTCTTCCACCAGACAGATGCGGCAGGCTCCGATTGAGGGCAGGGCAGGATCGTAGCAAAGAGTAGGTATGTGTACACCCGATTCCCGGGCCAGTTCCAGTATGGTCGTTCCGGGGTGACCACTCACTTCTCTGCCATTTAGCGTAATGGTGATCGCTTCCAACCGTAGCCTCCCAGAAAGCCAGGGTCCGATGTCAGAACGATCCGACACGGCAACATATGCGATTGGGGCTCACCCCGAAGGTGGCGCAGGCCTCTGCAAACGCTCTCCCACGTAGTGCACGGCCCTTATGGCGTTCACCAACTGGGAGCTGGCAGCTCGCTTGGGGATGAATCCGTGGGCTCCTATCTGTTCCGAGGCAAGGATATTCTCCTCGTCATCGTACTGGGACAACATCACTACTCTGGTGTGAGGGTGGCGCTCATAGATTAGTTTGGTGGCTTCAAGCCCGTTCATTTCGGGCATCATTATATCCATTATCACTATGTCAGGGGAGAGCTCACCTACTTTCTCCAGCGCCTCTTTCCCGTTCTCAGCCTGCCCTACGACCTCAATGTCATTCTGCAGCTCCAACACGGATGTGATGCCGTCCCTCACCACAGCATGGTCGTCCGCTATAAGCACTCTTATACGTTTGTGCGCCTTTTCCAGAATTGACCGGGCTCTGGTGGCCAGCGCGGTCGGCTCAATGGGCTTGGACAGATAGTCTTCGGCATCCATCCTCTCCGCCTCGTCTCGTCTCCACCCTTTGACCAGTTGCTTCTCGGGGGGCGCATCCATGACTATGATCGGCAGGTCCTTTGTCTTGGGATTCTCTCTCAACCATTGATGCAGCAAGAATGCTTCTCCGCGAGGGCTGATCGTACCGAGGATAACCAGGTCAGGGTTCATCGTCTTGACCGCTTCGTGCGCCTCTGCCTTATCGGCGGCGATGGTAACCTTGCACACCTCGCTTTGCAGAGCATGTTGCAGAGCTGATGCAAAATCAGGTTCGTCATCCACGACCAGTATCTCTCTGGCCTTCTCTCTCTCTTCTCCCATAACGCTTCCTCCACTGCGACCTTGTCTCAATAATAAATCACCCGCGCTTGCGCGTGAATAGGGGCTGACCCTTGGATATGGGAGGATCGACTCCTGAATATCTGGAAATAACCCCCCGGTTCCATGAGGATGGCAGGAAGGGCCAATCTTTGGGTCTGGCCAAGCGGCGGGCGTGCAGCGACGGTTCATCAGTCGTAGTGCCTGGGACGAGCCTATATCCCAATGATACCTCGCCGCAGGGCATACTTGACCAACTCTACCGTATTGTGTATACCCAACTTGTTCATGAGATTGGTCTTGTGCCCCTCAACCGTTTTCGGTGTTATTGCCAACATCTCCGCTATTTGTGGGACCTTGTATCCTTCAACAACTAGTTTGAGCGTCTCTCGCTCTCTGTCGGTCAGTTGCTCATAGGGGTCGTCTATGGTCTCAGTTGTGGCCGACCGTTGATAATCTTCAACGAACAGCTTGGCTATCGATGGCGACAAAAAGGAATCCCCGGCAAACACCGCCCGGATCCCAGAGGCGAGATCCGCAGAAGCTGCTGTCTTGCCAATAAACCCATTGGCCCCAGCCTGGATGGCCGGGTAAACGTGGTCCTTGTCATCATACTGCGTGAGAACCAGAATCTTCGTCTCAGCACATTGCTTGCGTATCCGGCGTATGGCTTCCAGTCCACCCATGATCGGCATCCCTATGTCCGTCAGTACCACATCCGGCAGCAGCTCGCTTGCCTTCTCCAGCCCTTCCCTTCCGTTGGCTGCCTCGCCTACAACCTCCATGTCTCCAGCCAACGCCAGCAGACTGCATATGCCATCTCTGACGATAGTGTGGTCATCGATTATCAGCAGTCGTATCTTTCGCATCCGCTTTGCTCCAGTAGGATGGCACCTTCACTATGATTGTGGTGCCCCTCCCCGGTTGTGACTGGATGTCACAAGTGCCACTGAGGAGACTGGCCCTCTCCTTCATGCTGAACAGCCCTCGCCCTCGACCGCTTTCATCCACCTCAATTGGCCTTGAAGCGTCAAAGCCTTTGCCATCATCTACGATCTGCATTATGAGCTCGTCTGACGTGCGCCGCAGACTTACCACTGCACTTTCAGCCTGGGAGTGCCAGGCTATGTTCGAGACTGCTCCCTGAGCGATGCGGTAAAGCCCGAACTCAACTTCAGAAGGCAGGCGTTCCTCCATACCTTCGTGCTTCACCGAGAGGCTGATTCCAGCCGCCTGAAGGCGATGCTCGGCGTAGTGGCGGATGGCCGGGCCAAGACCGAGGCTATCCAAGGCGGTTGGCCTGAGAGACTTCATTATCTTGCTTATCTCCGAACTCAGTTGCTGAGTGATGTTGTGAGCCTTCTCAAGCTTGGCCTTGAACGCAGCGTCGCCAAATTCGGAGGAGTTGGCAATGGTCAGGATCGCTTGCATATTCAGTGACAGGCCTGTGAGCGATTGGCTGGTTTCGTCGTGAAGTTCCCTGGCAATCCTGCCTCGTTCCTCTTCTTGAGCTATTAACATGTGGCGAGCAAGTCGTCTGTAGTTCTCACGTTCTTTGCTCAACTGATTGTATAGCTGTGCCTGCTCAATAGCAACGCCCACTTGGTCGCCGATCGCGTGAAGCAGATGCATATCATCCTTGGTGAAGCTACGGGGAAGGCGGCTGGCCACGTTGAGCACGCCGAGCACTTTGTCCTTGGCGCGAAGAGGGACGCTAATGAATGCCTTGAGACCTTCCGCGTTTATCAGATCGCGCCAGACAGCGCGGGGGTCGGTGAAGAGGTTCTCGACCAGCACAGCTTTCCCGGTTTGGGCCACCCTGCCCGCAATTCCCTCGCCCGCCTCGAGGTGCATTTCAGGAGCATACTTTTCGGACAGACCGCGGAGTACCTTACAGGAGAGTGATTGGTCCTGTTCGTCTACGAGCAGTATCCATCCGATTGTTCCATTCATGACCTCGAGAACGGTATCCAGGGCAACCTCGAAGATGGCATCGAGGTCCCGCAATGCACTGACCGCCGCCGACACTCGACTCAGTGCCAGAAGCTCGCGATACGGACTCTCAGTCTTGTAGTCGGACCCATCGGCCACGCGCTCAGAATCAGACCGATCGGCGGTCTCGACATCTCTTTCTTCCTCGGACTTCACCCCAGTTCACCTTTACAGCTAGGTGTGGTAAGCCTACACTCAATCGAACACCTATGTCAACTGACGCCGTTTGATCTCCTTGCACTTCCCATGTCAGTCGCTTCTTCCCCATGTGCGGTACTGAACGAGAACAGCGGCTTGACAGAGCGAGCTCTTTGTGATACCCTCATTATACGGAGCCATTAGGGGTGCCGAATCAAGGCTCAGGAGGTGCGGCATGAGGCTTCACGCTAAATACGGAGTGCTGCAGATTGATAAGTGAAGCCCCGCCGCGAGGTGGGGCAGACCAAGCTCGAACTCGGCGCCGCTATTGCGAGGATGGCCGGAGTTGAGAGCAAACGGCCCCGTTCGGTGGTGATCACTGAAAGGTAGCCGGGTTCGAAGGGGACCCAGTAAAAGAAAAGGGACAATACAGCGGAGGGCACCGCAGAAGGTGCCCTCCGTTCTTTTATCGTTGCCTCGCTGAACCGAAGGCGTGGCACATAGGGCTGTTGCCGGACCGAATTGTGCAGGCGGAGTCGGTCCTGTCAGCGTTCGTGGTATGCAAGCTGATTCGCCTCGGATGCGGCTGGCAAGAGGTCAAGGGCGATTACCAGTTGCGCCGGGCTGCCGTTGTGATCGAGGTCGTTGGAGTGGCGCGGGACTAGTATGGTTCGTAGGGGTGACACCGCGTTTGTACGTGGTGACTGTTGACGAGGTTAGGGGCTATCTCCTGGCCGCCAGAACAACGATTAGGCCGATAGCTATGATGGGCAGGGGCCAGAGCATTCCCCACCGGAACCATGAGGCCCAGCC
>JAZFSU010000071.1:0-5990 GCA_036446335.1 Dehalococcoidia bacterium
CGAGGAGGCGGAAGAGGAACTGGAAGCCATACGGGCACTGGCGCGGCTGCTCGAGGAGGCCGGCTACATCAACCGCAAAGGAGACCGCTATGAACTGACGCCGAGAGGGATACGGAAGATCGGCCAGGCGGCGCTGGATGACATCTTCTCTGACTTGCGAAAGGACCGCGCCGGCGGACACGAGACCTACCGCACGGGGGCGGGTAGTGAACGGCTCGAGGAGACCAAGGAATACGAGTTCGGTGACGATCTTCACATACACCTCCAGAAGACCCTCATGAACTCCATGGTTCGCGAACACACCCCGCCTCCCATCAAGCTGGACAGGCGGGATTTCGAGGTGTTCAAGACCGAGGAATCGACCCGCACGGCGACCGTCCTCCTGCTGGACCGCAGTCTCTCGATGTTCATACAGGGCTACTTCCCGGCGGCCAAGCGCCTGGCGATGGCGATGGACAGTCTGGTCCGGACCCGCTACCCGAAGGACGCTCTGCACGTGATTGTCTTTTCACGACGGGCCCAGGAAGTCAAGGGGAAAGACCTGCCCTACATGTCCTCGCCCTCGGGTGAGCAGGGGACCAACTATCAGGACGCCCTCCGGCTGGCCAGGAAGCTGCTCGCCAACCAGAAGTGCAACAACAAGGAGATCATACTGGTAACCGACGGCGAACCGACCGCGCACCTGGAACGGGAGGATGTCTATTTCCAGTATCCGCCCAGCCTGAGAACCCTGCAGTTGACGATGCGGGAAGTCAGGGCCTGCACATCGCAAGGCGTGGTCATCAACATCTTCATGCTCGACGATTCCCCGTTCCTCGCCGGTTTTGTCACGCAGATGGCGCGTCTCAACAGGGGACGCGTCTTCTTCACCGACCCCGGCAACCTCGGCAAGTACCTGCTGAAGGACTATCTGACGAAGAAGCAGGGGAGAACGGGCTGAGTCTTGCTTGTGCGAGCGCAGATTCCAGGTGGACCTAATATCGGGGGGCAGGGCAGTACCCGACCTACGTCTAGGACCTCTTCCACCTAAACAGGACAAGTCGGTGAAATTCCCTGGCGAACTCTCCAACTGGGGCCATCGTTTCTCAGCTCAGACCCTTCCCTGTTCTCATTGACAGCCGGCCCCCTGCGTGGTACGGTGAACGTCCTCACACATGTCGGACCTGCCCTCGTCGGCCTGGCGCAAGGAGACCTCGTCTATGCCCCCTAACGACTTGTCCCAGCAGTCGTACATCAAGTCAGGTGTCTGGAGATGCCAGGAGTCGCCATCGGGGGCGCACCACTGGGTAGAGAAGACAGGGCCGTCGATAGTCTACGGTACCTTCCACTGCCTGCACTGCAGAGAAGAAAGAGCGCCTGTCGCAGTCAACTTGCTTTCCCCCTCTCGGCGTGACTCCTGACAGTGGGAGAGTAGTTCTGCGACCGGCTAGCGGCCACGGTAAGACCCCAGACGTACCTCACTGGCCAAGCGGAGCCTTGTATAACCTCATGCTGTCCTTGAAACGTGACCGACCTCAACGTTGGGGGAGGGCTAAGACAGAGATTGGCAAAGACTTCTACCTGAGCAGGCCTTCGTACACAGGGTCTCAGGTGCTTGCCTATTTGACATATCTCAGGTACCATGAAGTTAGGTTCTAGTATAGGTCTTTTCATTTTCATACTGCCCTCCGCATTTGTATCCAGGGTCCACGCACGACAGACAATGGATGACCGAAACTCTTACCGAGTACTAAAAGAGGAGGTCATACCATGAGTTTCGAAGACAGGTCACTTGAGTGCGCCGACTGCGGCATTACGTTCTACTTCACCGCTGATGAGCAAGAGTTCCATGCCAGCAAGGGCTTCACGAACGACCCCAAGCGGTGTCCGTCGTGTCGCCAGGCAAGGAAGACCGAACGTGGCGGCAGCAGCAGCTACGGCAGCGGCGGCTACGGCAGCAGGCCGCCGCGCGAAATGCACCCGGTAGTCTGCGCCGAATGCGGCAAGGACACCGAAGTGCCGTTCAAGCCAACCGGCGACCGGCCGGTTTACTGTAGTGATTGTTTCAACAAGAACAAACCTGCCAGATACTAGGCAATCCGTTCGCTTGGTAGGAGGCCAGCAGGTCGTCAACGGCTTGCTGGCCTTTCTCTTTGTCTGCACTCGACGCTCTAGCTCTAACATTTCACACAGGAGTGTTTAGAGCGTGACACTTAGCTTCAAACACATGACGGGTGTGAGGAGCGGCGGGCAAGAGGCATCCAACTCTCACACACTACTGTTCAAGAAGCGCCTCGCTAGTCTCAGCGACTGTACTCCCTGCTGTTTCTTTCCCTCCCTCTTTCCGGTGTCGGTAGTCGTGCCTTGACACACCCAGCCCCTGCCCCTAGACTGTGAGAACTCATTCAGCACGGGGCGTTCACTTTGACTTGCCAGAAACGCCAGACGATACCAGGTTCTTCTGAAAGGAAAGGAGTAGGATAGTGATATTGGCTCTCGACGGCATTAGGGTCCTGGATATCGCCCAGGTAGCGGCCGCACCGATGGCGGCTCGCCACTTGGCCGATTTCGGAGCGGACGTGATTCATGTGGAGCACGCAGCCCGAGGTGACTCTTGGAGAGTCTTCGGACATGGAGCCCTTAGGAAGCTGGGCATTCCGGTCACCAACTCCAAGTACACGTGGGAATGCTACAACCGCAACAAGCGGAGCGCCGCCATCAACCTGGCCCATGAGGCGGGACAAGAGATCGTTCGTCAGCTGCTCAAGGACGCCGACGTCGTGGTCACCAATCTGAGACCGTTTGAGCTTGAGAAGTTCAATCTGGAGTATGAAAGCGTGCGCCAGCTCAACCCGAGGATCATCTTTGCCCAGTTGACGGGTCTGGGCAACAAGGGAATTGAGAAAGACAGCCCCGGCTATGATGCCACAACGTACTGGGCCAGAGCCGGGATCCCATATCTGCTTTCCCGTCCCGGGATGTTCTGCGCCGGCTTCCAGGCAGCCGTTGGGGATAACGTGGCAGCGATGACTCTAGCCTACGGCATAGTGATCGCCCTCTATGCCCGTGAGAAGACGGGCCAGGGGCAAGAGGTTGACGTCTCGCTGTTCCAGGCGGGGGTCTACCAGATGTCCTATCCTGTCGCCTATGCCCTGGGCGTTGGGCAGCAATTCGCTGACCGTGCGGTCATGCCGCCGCCGGAACTGCTCGCTGAGGCCGAGGCGATACAGGCTAAGTTGCTGGACTTCTACATGGCGAAGACCGGCAGCGCCGTGGCGACTCCTCTGCCGTATTCGACGAAAGACGGGCGGCACCTAATGCTGTCGTTGGTGCAGTCAGACTTGTACTGGTCGAGACTCTGTGCCGCTATCGGGCGCGAGGACCTGGAAGACGACCCCAGGTTCGCTTCTTCTGAGGCGCGGGACGACAACAACGAGGCCCTGTACTACCTTCTCAAGGAGACATTCCTCGGGAGGCCGCTTGAGGAATGGAAGACACGACTGGCCGGCATACCTTGCGGCTACTTTCAGACCCTCGCCGACCTGGTGGAGGACCCTGTGGCCGGGGAGGGCGGATTCTTCATCGACTACCAGCACCCAACGCACGGCCGCATGAAGGTCCTGGCAAGCCCTGTCAATCTCAGTGAAACTCCGGCTACCATAAGAATGCCAGCCCCGGAGTTTGGCCAGCACACCGAGGAAGTACTTCTGGAACGCGGCTATAGCTGGGAAGACATTACGCGTCTGAGGGAGCAGGGAACAATAGCGTAAGAGATGACCGGCAACGTGACCCTGATTGCCCTCACTCGGCTCCAGCTTGCCGAGCTTCTTCTCGAACACTGCGCCAACGAGAAACCCGACGCTAGGGCCATCTGGACTTCGCCATCAATGAGTTCCGCGAGATGAAGATGCAGCCGTCATTGGAGAGGGCTCCGAGGCACAAAGGGATACTGGGGGCGTAGGTGCTCCCCGCCGTGAGCACACCGCAGAGGCCCGATTCACTAGGCGATACACGGGAGGAGACAATGAGCGAAGTGGCATTTCAGTCCGCAACGGAATTGACTAAGGCAATCAGGGATCGGCGTATCGGCTCAGCCGAACTGCTGGAGCTGTATATCGAACGATATGAACGCCTGAATCCCAAGATCAACGCCATTGTCGCAATCGACCTTGACGCCGCACGCAGCCGGGCTAGGCAGGCCGATGAGGCGCTGGCCAAGGGCAGAAAGCAAGCCCATGCTCCGTTTGGCGAACTGTCCCGACAGTATCTCCAGGAGTGGCTTGCTCAATACGATCCTCGAGGCGGAAACATTTGGGGATTGAATCCCTGGGGCATCGCGTCGATGCTCAGGAGACTCAAAGAGGCAACTGGTCTACCGTGCAATCCTCATACGTTCAGGCGGACATTCGCCTGTCTGCTCAGGAAAGCGGGCGTAGACACGATGACAATCAAGGACCTTGGTAGATGGGAGAGCCTCGAGATGGTGCAGCGGTACACGAGGTCGGTGAACTTTCAAGACAGCATGCGGTTCTACAAGGCTCCACTTTCCTGATCGAATCTAGACAGACTCGAACAGAGGTGAAGAAGGATCTACTGTTGCGTAGCTATTCAGCCATGGTCCTGCAACAAGACGGCTCTCTTGTTGCAGTCGTCTCCGAGTCTACTCTAGATTGGGACGGAAGGTTCTCAGGCCTACTCACCAAACCGGGGCGCGCGCTTCTCCAGGAAGGCGCTCATCGCCTCGTGGGGTTCGCCGGTGGCGAAGCACTGGCTGAATGCCTCGATGCTGTACTGTATGGCTTCCTCAAAGTCCGGAGGCAGCCAGCGGTTCAGTACCCTCTTTTGCAGCCGCAACGCGGTCGGGCCGTATCCCAGCAGTCTGTCGGTCAGTTCGGTGGTCGCGTTCCTCAACTCGGCCTTGGCGACGACCCTGCCCACCAGTCCAGCCTTCGCCGCCTCCTCGGCAGTGATAGCGTCGCCGATGAGCATCATCTCCCGTGCCCTGCCCACGCCCATTAGCAGGGGCATCAGGGCGGCCTCGATAACCGATGGGATACCTACCTGTATCTCAGGCAGACCTATCTGGGCGTTCTCGGCGGCTATGCGTATGTCGCAGGCCATGGCCAGCTCGCAACCGCCCCCGAGGCAGTACCCGTTGATAGCGGCGACCACGATTCGGTCCATCTCCCGGAACCTGAGTATCATCCGGTGCAGATCGCTGATGAACTGCCCTGCCCCCGACGGATCGAGGTCCTTCATCTCATGGACGTCGACGCCGGCCGTGAAGACACGCTCGCCCGGTCCGGTAACCACAACCACTCGAATTACCTCGTCATGGCTGATGTCTTTGGCAGCGTCCGCCAGTTCGCGGATCATCTGCCAATTCATCAAGTTCAGCTCGGGACGGTTCAGCGTGACCGTCGCCAGCCCACGCTCCTTGACAAGCTCGATGGTGTCATACACTGTGCCCATCCTCCCTTGGCCCTCTCCCAGGTCTCGCTCTGTCGGCCATGGTTCGATCTGCCCCAGATAGTGTACCACCTGGGATGCTAGAGTTCCCGGTGTCGCGGCCACAAGAGAGCCATTGTCCGGACGGGAATTGTCTGAGTCCGGTCCGAGTTGAAGTCAGACAGCGGTGCAACAGAACAACCCTTTTGTTGCTACGCCGAGTCTGATTAGATACGGCGCTTTCGTATCGAGCGCAATGGGGGGAATGAGGCCAGCCGCGAAATCATTTCGGAGGTGTCTTTCGGCAACAAAGGTTCCTTTCTTCCTCCGATTGACAGCCGAACGTCACCTATATACCATCAACGGTAGGGCGGCCAGCGACGGGATGCCCCACCGGCGAGTTGGTTTGGGGAATACCAGGCAATTCCGGGGTGAATCAGAGCGGAGGAGGCTTGACGGAAATGTCCACGAACTCGGAGCTATGGAACAAGTACCAGACAGTCATGCCCGGAATGCACACCAATGTGGGGCAGACGTCGTACGGCTTCCGGAAGCCGCATTTC
>JAZFSU010000072.1:0-2374 GCA_036446335.1 Dehalococcoidia bacterium
GCGTGGAGGTTTCGGTACGGGGTTTCTCGATGAAATGAAAGCAAATCATAATAAAGTTTACTGGAGGGTCAGTCAAGGGTGCCTTTGAAGCAGATCTCGCGGTTTCTCAGCTACTGGCGTGTTTGCACGGCCCTCGACAGAGAAGTGGTGGACGCAGTCCTTGCCCCAGCCTACAGTTCTAGTACGCCGGAGCTGCTCGAGGCCCTGAAGGCCTGGCCCGGGACGTATTACTGGTCACGTCGAGAGGGATCGGACCGGCTCGTGCTCATTCGGGCCCTGGCACCAGCCCCGGCGGACAGATTGGCGCTACACCTGCTGCTGTTCCTGGCTACCTTCGCCACTGTCTGGATTGCGGGCACTTTCCTTACGGATTCCCCGCTGAGGTTCGGTTTTCCCGTCGGCCTTGATCTGGCCGTGTGGTGGGGGTCTGTCAAGGAGTGGATCGGAGCCTCTATGCCGGGCCTGGGGTTTGCGACCGCCCTCATGGGCATCCTCCTGGCTCACGAGATGGGACATTACGTGGTCGCCAAGTGGTATCGCATAAGCGCATCACTGCCGTATTTCCTGCCGGCTCCGCCCCAACTCAATTTCATCGGGACGTTCGGAGCGTTCATTCGGCTGCGAAGCCCGATCGTGGACCGGCGCCAACTCATCGACGTGGGTGCGGCGGGTCCCTGGGCTGGCCTGGTCGTCGCCCTCGTCGTCCTCGTCATTGGTCTCCTCAACTCCCAGGTCATGGCCGGCGTGGAGGGTGAGACCCGGCAGCTGATCTACATAGCCCAGCGCCCGTTCTACCTCGGGGATTCGTTGTTGATGTCAGCCGCGATATCGTGGCTGGTCGGCGAGGGAACGGTGCAGCTGCACCCGATGGCGCTGGCCGGATGGTTCGGGCTCTTCGTGACTACACTCAACTTGCTGCCCTTGGGCCAGTTGGACGGTGGCCACATCGTCTACGCTCTGGTCGGCCGGCACCAGGCGGCAATCGGCAAGCTGATGTGGTACGGCCTCGTGATATTGGGCTTTCAGTTCTGGGGGTGGTGGCTCTGGGCAGCCCTCATTCTGATCCTGGGCAAGGGCCGCCTCGCCCACCCGTCGGTACTCGAGCCGCACCGGCCGATTCCCACGAGTCGCTGGCCCCTGGGACTGGCTACCGCGGTGCTCTTCATCGTGACGTTCACGATAGATCCGTTGCCCTCCATACTGTAAGGAGATCACCGTATGCAGGCCCGCCGAACCCGCGGCTCCAGGCAGTTGCCCTCGTTGCCGCATAATTGCCCCAATAAGTAATGTAAGAAGCAAGATTTGGGCCGTGTGGCATTGAGGCAATGCAGGGCGGACACGATCGCCGGTGGCTGTTCGGTCGCTGTTGCGTAAGTCACAGGTGGTATTATATTTACGAAACCTTTCGGAAGATCCGAATGTCCGGGAATACATCCCCTCAATACAATCGGCCCTATCCCAGCGAGCCAGCAGTCCACGATCTACCTCCGATTCGCTACGGAGAGGAGATCATCGCGCTGCGGCTGGTGGTCAGGAGAGCCGAAGACGGTTCTTGGCGTGGCCGGCTTGTCTTCGGTTCCGGCGATGTCCAGGAGTCCTTGGCCACGGCTGAGATATTCTTCGGTGCCATGGAACCTGACCTCTGGGATTCCGTCCGGGATCTGCGCGACCATCATATTCGGGATCTGTATCGCTCGCTGATAGCGGAATGACGAAGGGTGGGCCCATCGAAGAGCGCATCAACAAGCTCCGCCACGACCTAGCCAACCCGCTCTCGGCCGTTCTGGCCGAGGCCCAGCTGCTGTTGTTGAAAGACCCCCCCCTGGACAAAGACACCCTTGAGGCGATCAGGTCCATTGAAGAGCAGTCCCGACGCATGCGCGACCTGCTGCACCAGAGCTGACTACTAGAACCAAGCCCTAGCTCCCACTCCCAAGTCCACCCGGCCAGTCGTGCGCCCTTGACGCTCAAGGGGTTCGCGAGACAAGTTCTCAACTCGGCAGCATCCACAAGGAGTGAGATTATGGCCTCCTTTTTTCGGTTCTTGCCCCGATGCACCGTGTTGGCGTTCCTCGGGGCGGCCTGTCTGCCCGGCGGGACATCTGAGGTTTCTCCACAAGAGATACCAGATATCGAGGCTCGGCTCGAGAACCAACCCAACGACGGCAAGTTGTTGCTGCGATACGGTGCGGCGCTGTTTGCCGCCGGGCGCTGTGATAGTGCTGCCACCGTTGCTAGCCGTGGTGCGTACCTGCGCCCCGCAGACGCCCTGGGGCCACTCGTCATAGGCCAGTGCCTCGAGCAAGCAGGCGAATATGACGAGGCGATCGCCATTTACGCATCGTTCGCCGAAGCGCACGGCGATGCACGGGGC
>JAZFSU010000073.1:0-29020 GCA_036446335.1 Dehalococcoidia bacterium
GGACGTTCCAGTACTCCTATATCAGATTCAGACCAAGTTCCGTGACGAGCCCCGTCCCAGAGGGGGGCTGGTCAGGGTCCGCGAGTTTGCCATGAAGGACCTCTACAGCTTCGATGCCGACGAGGAAGGCCTGGACGCCAGCTACCAGAGTATGGTGCGGGCGTACAAGAACATCTACGCGCGGTGCGGACTGGAGACGGTGGCCGTCGAGGCCGACAGCGGCGCCATAGGCGGCAAGGGATCTCACGAGTTTATGGTCATCGCCGAGACCGGAGAGGACGATATCATCCGCTGCAGTGCCTGTGACTACGGGGCCAACGCGGAGAAGGCGACGAGCGTCAAGTCCGGGACAGAGGACGAGCCACTGCTGCCGGTCGAGGAGGTGGCGACCCCGGGGTCGAAAACGATCGAGGAGGTAGCCAGCTTTCTCGGCGTTCCCCAGAGCAAGACGATCAAGGCAGTCTTCTACTCGGCGGACGGCGAGCTGGTGTTCGTCACTATAAGGGGTGATCTCGAGGTGAACGAGGTCAAGTTGAAGAACAACCTGAAATGCACCGATCTCAGGCTGGCCAATGATGAGGAGGTGCAGCAGGCCGGGCTCGTGGCCGGGTCGGCATCGGCGGTGGGCCTCAACGGCGTCAAGATCGTAGCCGACGACTCGATTACCCTGGGGCAGAACTTTGTTGTCGGCGCCAACAAGCCGGACGCTCATCTCAAGAACGCCAACTACCCGCGGGACTTCAAGGTGGACCTGATGGCGGACATAGCCCTGGCCAGGGCGGGAGACAGGTGTCCCCGCTGCGAGGGTGAATTGCAGTCGACGCGGGGGATCGAGGTGGGACACGTGTTCAAGCTGGGCACGGTGTTCAGCCAGAGGCAGGGGGCGCTCTTCCTGGACAGCGAGGGAAATCAGAAGCCGCTGGTCATGGGGTGCTACGGGATCGGGGTGGGCAGGCTCCTGGCGGCGGCCATAGAGCAGAACCACGATGAAAAGGGCATCATCTGGCCCGTACCCATAGCCCCATACCGCGTCTACCTTTGCGGTCTGGGCATGGACGATTCGACTGTTGCTTCAGAGGCCGAGAAGCTGTATGTGGAGCTCCAGGGGCATGGCTTTGAGGTACTCTTCGATGACCGCGTAGAATCGGCGGGGGTCAAGTTCAACGATGCCGATCTGCTGGGAGTGCCGGTGAGGGTTGTCGTGAGCCAGCGGACTCTGAAGTCTCGTAGCGCCGAGGTGAAGTTGCGCAAGGAGAAAGAAGCCGAGATCGTTCCTCTCGAGGATGTTGGCAAGAAGCTCGAGAGTCTCCTCGGGTAACGATGGCAGGGCCACAACGTGCCCGGCTTTCGGCGTGGCGCTATTGGCTGTCTGAGTTGCGACGCTCCAGCGGGTCCCTGACCACGAATGAGATTGCAGCAAACACCACCATCGCAAGCAGGGTGTCGGACACCCTATCTGAGAGCAGGAAAGTAACCAGCCCCACCAGGATCACCCCGGCAATGAGAAACGGTATCCAGTATCGCATTGCTGCCCCCGCTTATGTGTCATGGTTAGGACCGTACTTGTGCCTCCGGTCCGCCGCTCGCGTCGAATAGATTCGCCTATTTCCCCTTCCAGACTGCCTTGCGCTTTTCCATGAAAGCCTTGGGGCCCTCCTTGGCATCCTGAGTGTCGAAGATCATCATGGACATCAGCCTCTCGATGGAGTAGGCGGCATCCAGGGCGAGTCCTCGGAGCACGGATTCCTTGATGGCCTGTACTGCCAGCGGGCCGTTGTTACAGATCTTCTCGGCGGTTTCCATGGCCGTGGACATCAGGTCTTCTTTGGGCATTACCCTGTTGATCAGGCCGACCTCGCAGGCCTCCTGAGCCGTGATCTGTTTGGCTGTGAGCAGCAGCTCCATAGCCTGGCAATATGGGATCTGGCGGGGCAGCCTGACCGTGGTTCCGCCGCCAGGGAATAGCGCCCAGGTGGGCTCCATCACTGCAAAGCTGGCATTCTCGGAGGCGAACCTGATGTCGGTGCCGAGGAGCATCTCCAGACCACCCCCGAAGCAGAAGCCGTTGACGGCGGCGATGACGGGCTTCCAGAGGTCGAGGCCGCGCAGTACTGCGTTCAGCGGTTTGGTGTCCGACTGCATGTCCCTGAGATCGGCGTCGATGATACGCGGCAGGAAGGTCTTGAGGTCTCCGCCGACCGAGAAGGCGGTCTTGCCCGCCCCGGTGATGATGGCCACCCAGATGTTGCGGTCGTCCCGGATATCCATCCAGGCGTCCGAGAGCTGCTCCATCATCTCATCGTCCATCGCGTTCAGGGCGTCGCGGCGGTTCATGGTGACGGTGGCAATATGGTCTTTCTTCTCGTATAGTACTGCGGGCATTCTTCTCTCCTAACGTCGAATTCTATGCTTGAGTACTGAGGAGTCCCTCGACTCACTCCCTCAGGTACAGTCTGGCGGCGTTTCCGCCCAGGATGGCGGTGACCTCGTCCTCGGTGAAAACAATGCCGTCCGCAGCCTGACTGGGCAGTGCCTTGATCATGTCAGCGTAATCCTTTGTCGACATGAGAGCAGCCACGAACGGGTTGTCGGTCCCGAACAGCACACGGTCCTTTCCGAGGCGATCCAGAGCCTGCCTCAGCACCAGGCAGAACTTACGGTAATTGACCTTGGCCACGTCCTGCCACGCCGAGGTGTCGGTGGTGATAGTGTACTTGAGACCGGCGAGGTAGAAGAGCTGCTCGTGCCAACCAAAGGCCATGTGCCCGGCGTTGATCATCAGATTGGGGAAATCATGGACGAGGTCGTCCAGGTGTATGGGGTCGCCGTACTTGGCTCGCAACGGCGCTGCGCCGAGCTGCCCTGTATGGCATGTCAATGGTACACCCAAGGCGGAGACCTTTTCCAGCACGGTGTACGTCGCGGGCTCGTTGACGAAGAAACCCGTCTGCGGATACAGATTCAGGCCTTTCAGTCCCCACTCCTTGATTGCGCGCTCGGCGATCTGCGCCGCGTCTGGTCTGCGCGGATCGACTCCGGCAAAAGCGATTATCCTGTCCGGGTGCTTGTTCTGGAGGGCTGCGTAGGCTTTGAGTTGAGTCTCAACGGATGAGTTCGGCTCCCCGTACATGAGCCAGTAGTCCATGGGAAGAATCACGGTCTTGTCGATCCCGTTGGCGTCCATGTCGTTGATCAGCGCCTCTCCCTCGGGATCAAACAGAGAAGGGATCAAGGTTTCCCGTACCATCTCCCAGGGCATCTCCATGCCCAGCGCCTTCATGCCGTTGACGTACATGTAGGTCACGGACTGCCACCAACCCTCGGGATACCATTCTTGGGCTACCAGGTGATAATGAGCATCGATAAGCATATCCCCTCCTTTCCTGATCGACTACCGTGGACTATGGGTCAGGGTCTGGGAAGGCCCAGGCCGGCGATGGCGATAAGGATTCTCTCTATCTCGTTGCTGCCACCGCCAACGGCCTGCATGAGGGAGAACTTGTACTCCCATGCCATGTATCCGTCGAACGGGGCGTGCGCCCCTTCGATCAGGGGTCCATGCAGGCCGAGGATCTGCATTGCCGTGTTGGCCAGGCGCTGTTCCAGCTCGCTGGTGAAGATCTTGGTCATTGAAGCCTCTGCGAAGGGAACGACCCCTTTGCCCACGATCCATGCTACGCGATAGGCGAACAGGCGTCCGACCTGGAGATCGATCGCCAGCTGCGCGAGCCTCTGCCGAATGATGGGGTCTTCGGTGATGAGTTTGCCGTTGCGGTAATGCGTCTTGGCGTACTCCACCATCTGCTCGAACACGCGGCGATGCTGGGCCACGCATCCTCCCATGAAAACCCTTTCGTGGTCCAGCGCGGTCGTCAGGTAGTTCCAGCCGTGGTTCAGTTCTCCAACCACAGCGCTCTTAGGAACGCGCACGTTGTCGAAGAAGACCTCGTACAACGGGTAGTCAAACATGCTGTCCATACTTCCGACAGTGATGCCTGGTGTCTTCATATCGACGATGAACATGCTGATCCCTCTATGCCTCTTGGGGGCATCAGGATCGGTCTTCACCGTCATCCAGGCATAGTCGGCGTGCTCGGCAAAGCTGGTGAACATCTTCTGCCCGTTGATGACCCACTCATCTCCATCGAGCACTGCGCTGGTCTGGCATGCCGCCAGATCGGTCCCTGCGTTGGGCTCCGTGTAGCCAAGGCACCAGACCTGCTCGCCCCGCAAGATCTTGGGAAGGTATTCCTTCTTCTGCTCCTCGGTGCCGACCCGAACAAGCGAGGGCCCCACCATGTTCTGAGCAAGGATGTGCGCACCTGCGGGCGCACTCGAGTACATCATCTCCTCGCTGTAAACGAGCTGCTCCGTGTGAGGGCGCCCGAGGCCGCCATACTCCTTGGGCCAGCCTACGCCCAGCCATCCTTTCTTTGCCACCTTGCGGGTGAACTCGCGGCTGAATCGCTCCAGGGGCGTCCGCCCTTTGAAGTCGGGGTCCAGCTCCGTACGCAGAAACTCACGTATCTCTTGTCGAAAGGCATCTTCTTCTTTGGTGAATCCAAAGTCCATAGTATCTCTCCTTGGTCGCCCTCGTGAGGCCAATCATAGGCCTATCTGTTGGGCAACAACCTCTCTCTGGAAATCGGTGTCCCCGAGGAACAGCTCGGCGGCCTTGGCCCTGCGGTAGAAGAGTCCCAGGTCGTGATCCCTGGTGAGGCCGATAGCTCCATGGCACTGCACTGCGCGTTCGGTGACAAACTTGTAGGACTCATTGATCCAACCCTTGGTGATGGCAACATCTTCGGTGGCGGGCAACCCCTCAGCGAGCTTCCATGCGGTCTTGTACATTAGATTCCGGCTGGCGTTCACGCTGGTCCACATGTTGGCGCAGTAGTGCTGGATAGCCTGGAAGCTGCCGATCGGCTTCCCGTACTGTACCCTCTCCTTGACATAAGCAAGGGTCATGTCCAGGGCTGCCTCAGCGCCACCGACCATCTCGGCGCACTTGGCTATGGTCGCGTGTTGGCTGGTCTTGGCTACGATCTGCCACCCGTCGTGGAGGTCACCCAACATGTTCTGCTGTGGGACCGTGACATTCTCAAACACGACTTCGCACAGCTTGTCGTCGGCTATCGTGGGCATCACCTCGCACTTGATGCCCGGGCTCTTGGCGTCCACCAGGAACAGGGTTATGCCGTCCTCGCCGGTCGAACCCTCCTTGGTTCGAGTGACGCAGACCAGGTAGTCGGCTATGTGGGCGTTCTCAACAAAGAGCTTGGTCCCGTTGATGACGAAGCCATCGCCTTGAGCCGAGGCCTTCACGGTTATGCCGGCGGCGTCGTACCTCGCGTTGGGCTCGGTCAGAGCCATAGTCATGATGGCCTCTCCGCTGGCTACCTTTGGAAGGAATTCCTTCTTCTGTTCGTTGGTGCCCGCAAAGAGGATCGGAAGGCTGCCCAGAAGCACGGAGGAGAAGAAGGGCCCGGGTACGATGTTGCGTCCCATCTCCTGAACCAGGATGATCAGGTCCATGAAGCCCATCTCCATGCCATCGTATTCTTCAGGGAGGACCAGACCCATCCAACCGAGTTCCGCCATTTTGCGCCAGAGCTCCGGCGAGTAGCCCTTCTCGTCGTCCTCGAGTTCGCGAACCAATGATTTCGGGCACTCCTTGGCCAGGAAGTCCCTCGCTGTAGATCTCAGCATCTCCTGTTCTTCCGTCAGGTCGAGGTCCATCTCAAACTCCTTCCCTGGAATTCAACTGAGCCAGGAGCGATGCCCGTCCCAGTACTCTTCTCTCTCGACGACCATGGCAGTGCCCTGGCCGTACCCGCCGCATATGGCAGCGCAGCCGTATCTGGAGCCTCGGCGGTTCATCTCGTGTGCAAGGGTACCCACCATACGAATGCCGCTGGCCCCTATCGGGTGTCCGATGCAGCACGCGTCACCGTTGACATTCATCTTCTCGGGGTCTATGCCCATCAGCTTGATCTGTGTGAGGGGCACGACCGCGAACGCGGCGTTGGACTCCCAGAGGTCAATGTCTTCGGGCTTGAGTCCTGCTCTCTCAACCGCCAGCTGGGCCGACAGCGTGGCGCTATATCCCATGATCGCGGGGTCGCAGCCGACCCATGCGATGGACTTCACGGTGACCATGGGAACGAGGCCAAGGTCGCGGGCTCTCTTCTTATTGATGAACACGGCCGCACCGGCGGCGTCGGCCTGTTTGGAAGAGGCGGCAGCGGTCACGGAGCCGTCCGGTTTGTAGACAGGGGCGAGGCTCTGTATCTTCTCCAGGCTCGAGTCAGGTCTGACCCCCTCATCGTAGTCGACGATAGCAACCGTCCCGTCGGCGAATTTGCCCTCCATCGGTATGATCTCGTGTTTGAACTTCCCCTCTTTCTGAGCAGCGGCGGCGCGCATGTTGCTCTGCCAGGCCCAGTGGTCCTGCACCTCGCGGGTAATGCCGAACTTGTCGGCCAGGTTCTCGGCGGTGTTCCCCATCGCTATCATGGTGGCAGCATCGACGACTTCGAAGATCTTGGGATTGGGCATGCCGCGGGCAGTCGCGCCGGTGGCGATTGCCTCCTCCATCATCTTCTCCATGTCTGTGTCCGCGGTCCAGAGAGGGATGGGAAAGTGGGAACAGCTCTCGAACCCCCCGGAGACGACGATGCCTTCGAGGCCGAGCTGGATGGCCATGATGCCGAAGTGGGCGCCAGCCATGCTCGACGTACAGGCTCGATCGAGGCTGAGGCCGCGCGTTTCGAAGGGGCAGGTCATGAGGGACACACTTCGACCGGGGTTTGCCTGCTCGCCGACCAGATTAGGGGATCCCATTGTGATCTCGTCAATCATACTCCTGTCGAGCTTCGTGCGCCTCACGAGCTCGTCGATGACGGCAACAGCAAGGTCGTCTCCGCGCATGTGTGAGAAGAAGCCCGGCTTTTTGGAGCTTCCGAGTCCGTGGGGACTACGGGCGTAGTCCACCATGACGGCTTCCTGCGTTTCGGACATAGTTCTTCCTCCTAATTGACGGTACTGCTACCAGCTTCTTGGCAGGCCCAGTCCCATTGAGGCGACGAGGTTCCTCATGATCTCGGATGTGCCTCCGCCCATGTTGAGCCCCATACATACCTGGTAATAGTTCTGGTACTTGCCCCGCATCGGTGCCCATTTGGAGTCAGCTACCTGACCATACATTCCCATGATTTCGCACCCCGTGTAGTTGAGGTGCTGTGTAAGCTCGGTGGCAAGGACCTTCCCGGCCGCTGCCAGAGGGGCCGCTGTTATGAGGCCTCCCTTGATCTGGTTCCACACCACCGTATGTGAATAGGCCAGGCCCGCCTCGATTTCGATCGCCAACTGGGCCAACTTGTGCCGCACCTGAGGCCTGCTGGAGAGGGGCTCCCCGCCCCAACTCGTCTCCCTGCAGAATTTCACCAACCCCTCGAGTTCACGCTTTGCGTGGCTGAAAAGATCGATCATCGATCGCTCAAAATTCGAGGTCATCTGAGATGCGATCCAGCCCTGGTTCTCCTCGCCCACCATGTTGCGGGCCGGAACGCGAACGTCATCAAGGAAGACCTCGTTGAACATATGTCCCCTGGCCATGCTGTGAAGCGGCCTGACGGTTATTCCCGGGGTCTTCATATCTACGAGGAAGAAGGAAAGGCCGCGGCTTCTCTTCTCGTCGGGATTGGTTCTGGCCAGCATGAAGCCCCAGTGCGCGCGGTGCGCCCCGCTGGTCCATATCTTCTGCCCGTTCACCACGTAGTCATCGCCGTTCTTTACCGCTCGAGTCGTGAGGGACGCTAAGTCGGAGCCGGCGCCGGGCTCGCTCCATAGCTGACACCAGTCTCGTTCCGCCCGTGCCATTGCAGGCAAGTGCTCCCTCTTCTGCTCGTCGCTGGCGGTGGCCAGGAGCGTCGGTGCCAGCATGCCAACACCGATAGGATCAATTCCGGGCGCCTTGTGGTATCCTCTGATCTCATTGAACATGAACTGCTCAATGAGAGGCGCATCACGGCCTCCGTATTCCTCAGGCCACGCCATGGAAATCCAGCCCTTTTCCGCCAGCTTCCTGCCGAGTTGCTTGTGGAAGGCCCAACACTCGTCGAACTCGAACAGGGCCTCCATGGACGCGGCCATCTGGGGTGGAGTGCTCTTCATTTCCTGCCTGAAGAAGTCGTCGAACTCCTTCCGCAACGCCTGCTGCTCAGGAGTGTAACTGAAATCCAATTTGGCCTCCTTGTATGACAGGCAGCCAATATGACGATGGGTCAGTCCCTACCTGCCCTTGAATACCGCCTCGCGCTTCTCCAGGAAAGCAATCGCAGCCTCCCGAAAGTCCTCCGTGTTCAACATCTTGTCCTGGTAGGCGATTTCGTGCTTCATCTGTTCTATGATATCAGTCTCCACCATAGACTTGTTCAGAGCTTCCTTGGTAGCGGCCACTGCGAGTGGAGGGTGTTTGGCTATTTTGCCCGCCAATTCTTGTGCGGCTGTCATCAGTTGGTCGTGAGGAACGACTCTGCTCACCATGCCTATCCGTTCCGCTTCCGCAGCGTCAATCGTATCCCCCGTAAGGAGCAGTTCGGCAGCCTTGGCGAATCCGACTACGCGTGGCAGCGTGAAGGAGCCGCCCGTGTCGGGTGCGAGGCCACGCTTGACAAACATGAGGCTGAATCGCGCAGTGTCCGAGGCGATCCTGATGTCGCAGGCCAGCGCAAATGAGCAGCCCAAGCCTACTGCAGGACCGTTGATGGCAGCAATCACGGGCTTGGGCATGGACTTGATGACGGCCACTGCGCCCACAACCGTGCCTTTGCCCCACGGAACATCCTCAGCCTCCGCCTGGACTCGCGAGGAAGCGACTCCTTGATCAAGCTCGTCCTGGGTGACCTCGGGCTGTGCATCGGCGAACATCGACAGGTCCACGCCGGTACAGAAGTATTTGCCGGCCCCGGTCAGGATCACTGCCCTGACATTGTCATCTACGGCGATGTTGTCCCTGAAGACGTGGTCGATCTCTTCCATGATCCTGAAGTCGAAGCTATTGCCACTCTCGGGCCGGTTCAGGGTTACGGTCGCGATGTGGCCTTGCTTGTCCAGAATGAGGCGCGTGTACTCCATTTGCTGCTCCCTTTTGCCGGACGCCAGAGGCGTGCCGGCGAGCGTTTTGTAATGCTGCCGCAGTGACCTCCGCTACGTCACAGTTCAGCATGTGGATAAGCAACCACCGAGTGGCTCACCCCTATTTGCCTGAATTGCCCCGCCGGAGGTGAGTAACGTTACTCACCTCCGGCGGATTGTCTTACAGCCTGCTAGAAGTCTGCTCCGGGCATCCCGAGGTTGCCAAGTTCACCCACTCTCTCGGTTATCTCCTTGACAGTCCATTTTCTGCCGATGTCGATTGCCTTGTCGAGCTGGGGTGGGAGCCAGGACTCAAGCTTTCCACCTCTGATCGACAGCCAGCGACCGGTTACGTTCTGGGCATGGTCGGTGGCGAGGTAAGCTACAAGGGGCGACACATTGTCGGGCGCCATTTCGTCGAACTGGCCTTCGGTCGCCTCGGCGAACATGCCGGACACAGCCGCGGTCTGGGTCGTCATCCTCGTTCTGGCCATGGGCACGATGGCGTTTGAAGTGACATTGTACTTCGCCATCTCTCGAGCCCAGACCATCGTAAGGGCGCCTATGCCCAGCTTGGCCGATGCGTAGTTGGGCTGCCCCGCGTTGCCCAGCAGTCCGGCGTGGGACATCGTGTTGATGATGCGCCCGGATTGCAGTTTGCCCGCCTTGGCCTGCTCTCTGAAGTATGCACAGATCCATCTGCCGCAGTTGAACGTTCCTTTGAGGTGTACGGCAATGACGGCATCCCACTCTTCTTCGGTCATGTTGAACGTCATCTTGTCTCTAAGGAAGCCGGCATTGTTGACGATAATGTCCAGCTTGCCAAAGGATTCGACAGCGCGGTCAATTATCTTCTTTGCTCCGTTGAAGTCCGTGACGCTCTCGAAACTGGAACAGGCGTCTCCGCCCGCATCCTTGATCTCTTTGACTACATCGTCCGCGGGGCCTGTGGCCTTCCCTGACCCGTCCCATTCGGACCCCACGTCATTGACGACTATCTTCGCCCCTTCCTGGGCCATGAGCAGGGCGTGGCTTTTCCCGAGGCCTCTTCCTGCTCCCGTGACTATTGCGACCTTGCCGTCTAGTGCTCCCATGTTCTGTCTGCTACCTCCTTCTTTGTTCTCAACAAGACGGTTTTTCCTGACTGGGCAATCTCTCGCGCGGTGAGTCAACTAGCGACAAAGACCCGTTCTTCGTCTCCTGAATAGGTACGTTGAAGAACGGGTCTGATGTCTGTGCTGGCGGTGCGCTGTCGGTCTTGTGACCCCGATCAAGTCAAATCCACCATACGAGAGAAATCCTGAGCAATGATACAACAAATCTAGGCAACATGCCAAATCAAGCGCAAGTTCAGGGAATCGGGCGAACCTCGGGGGGCATCGTGCTTCGTGTTCTGGCCCCATTCACTTCAATGTCAGGGAAGGGGGTTCATGACGCGACCAGGCCATCTAGAAGAAAGACTCGATAAGGTACTCGTCACCCCCTATTATCTGCTCCTTCTCCAGTGCAGCGATCTCGTCGTCTGACATCCCCATGACGTCCTTGAACACGTAGTCGTTGTGCTCACCGAGACACGGTGGTGCCTTGCGTATGCTGAGAGGGGTCCCACTCATCTTCCACAGCATCCCCGGGTAGCGGTGTGTCCCCGCTTCGCGGTGATTCACCACTTCGAAGAAGCCGCGAGATTGCAGCTGGGCGTCATGGTAGGCGTCGCGTTGATCCAGGATCGGGCCCGCCGGTACGCCCTGCTTCTGCAGGATGTACATGACGTCGTAGTGGTCGTGGCAGCTCGTCCATTCCTCTAGGCTCTTGTCTATCTCATCGTGGTGCTCGAGGCGGCCAAGAGCGGTAGAGAATCTCTCATCGCTGGTCCATACGGGACTGCCTATGGCGAGGCAGAGCCCTTGCCACTCGGCATCTGTGGTCACTGAGATGGCTACCCACCTGTCCTCACCCCTGCAGCGGTAGACGCCTTGAGGAGCCATGGACGGATGGCGATTGCCGGTGGGTTCCTGGACCCTGCCGTTCATGGTGTAGTCCATCATTGCCTCGCCCAGATGCGGGACCACGGTCTCGATCTGAGCCAAGTCGATGAATTGACCCTTTCCCGAGCGCCTGCGGTGGTGCAGGGCGCAAAGGACGGCGAAGGCTGCGGTTGCACCGGAAGAAGCGTCACAGTGGAACAAGAGCGACTGGGTGGTAGTGTAGTCGAGGTCGGGATAGCGGGTCAGCCAAGTGTGTCCCGCCAGGGCTTGAAGCTGCGCTCCAAAAAGGGAGCAGTACTTCTGTGGCCCTGTGCAGCCGAGTCCGGGCATGCTGAGATAGATCAACTCCGGGTTCACCTCGCTAAGCACATCGTAGGTGAGGCCGAGTTTCTCCATGGCAGAAGGGGCGTTACTCTCCAGGAAGACATCGCTGGTCTTGATAAGTCTCTTGAAAACGTCCACTCCCTCGGGCCGAGTGAGGTCCATGCAGCAGCTGAGCTTGTTTCGGCCGAGAGCGTGGAACATGACGAAGCGGTCCCAGGGCCGATCCCCAGCCCAGTGGTCGACATAGGTCTGGATGCCCCCCGTACCTCCAAATGTGGCACCTGTCGTGGGGACGAGCTCCTGAGGCGGCCTGGGAAAATACCCTCTCGTGACCGGAGGGAAGTGGAAGACCGACTCCACGAGTATCACCTCAGCACCCAGGTCTGCCAGGAGCATGGTGGCAAACGGGCCGGCGAAGACCACCGGCATGGCAACTACTCTCACTCCTTCTAATGGCAGCTTGCTCATTGTGACTCCCTCCCTAGATAATGCCGCTCTCGCGAAGCTTCACGAGCTCTTCCCGAGGGTATCCCAGGGTATCGCAGTAGATTTCTTCATTGTGCTGCCCCAATAGTGGGGCCGGGTATCGTACATGCCATGGTGTTTCAGACATCTTGAACGGTGCCCCCGGATACTCAACCTTGCCCGTTTGCGGATGGTCGATCTCTGTGAAATACTGCCTCTCCTTGAGATGAGGGAAGGCGTGCAGGTCGGCGGGGCTGTTGACCGGAGCGCTGGCGACTCTGGCGTCGAGAAACTTTTGGAAGAGCTCATCCTTCGAGTGATCCGCAAGCCAGTTGTACCATATGGCGTCGAACTCGAGACCGGCCTCCACGCTGAAGATGTTCTCAAATCTGGGGTCGTCCTTCAGTTCCGGCATTCCCATCGCCTCCAGGTATCTCGGCCACCACTGCGGCAGACTGAGCGTGTTAATGAATCCGTCTGCGCAGGGATATACACCCTGGGGAAGGATTATCATTCTGACGGCCTCGCGCGGTGGCGGCCAGCGTGTAGTAATCACTCCGGCGCAAGCATAACCCAGGAGATAGACGGCTCGTCTGTCGGCGCTACCTGCCTGGGTCTCCATGATAGAGACGTCCACGTGCTGGCCGACCTCCTGCGATCCGGCGGAGAATAGCGCCCCCATCGTTGCTACCGAGGCAACCGTTCCCGCCTGATACTGGCCAACGTTGCCGCCAAGCTTCAGCGGTTCCCTGCCGTCGATTCCCGTGGAGTACATCTCTCCGCCCATGGCGTACTCGACGATCTCCGAGGCCTTGAAATCGCGATAGGGACCGGTCTGGCCGAAGTTGGAGACGGAGGTCATCACCAGTTTAGGGTTTATGTCCTTGAGAGTCTCGTAGTCCAGTCCGAGGCTGGGCATGACTCGCGGGCTGAAGCTCTCCACCAGGATGTCCGCCTCCTTGATGAGCTCCTTGAGTATCTTTTTCCCTGTGGTGGTCCTGAGGTTCAGCGTGATCCCCTTCTTGTTCGTGTTGAGATGAAGGAAGAGGCCGCTCTTCTCCGGATGTGGGTCGTCCTGAAAGAACGGGCCCATTCCCCTGGCGGGGTCTCCCTGGCTGGGCCGCTCGACCTTGATCACTTCAGCGCCGTAGTCCGCGAGAAGCTTGGTGCAATAGGGGCCGGCTATGTGCCATGTGAGATCCACAACCTTGACATCCGACAGGGCTTGATCGAACACGTTTCCACCCCCTGGAATCATTTGTAGGAGAATCGAAGGCTTGACAGCGTTGGGATCTGGCCGCTGGTCTGTTTTGCAGTCCAACTCGGGGCTTTTTTGTTCTCCGAGTTCACCCGCTTTCACACTTGACTGGTCTGCCTGGGAAAGGCAGTCCTGCCGCGACTCGAATCGCTGCTGGTGGCGTCTACTATAGCAGGAGAACGCGTGTTGTCAATAGAGCGGACCGAGCGAGCTGCTTCAGGTAGCGTCTCTGGGTGGCTGCGCTGGCACTGGCGCTAACTTTTGGGCGGTTTCCTCGTTTTAGTTTGTAGAAGATCAACAGGGGATTGGAGGCAATAGCAGTGAAGAGCAAGCTATCAATCATGGTGGCAGCGATCTTGGCGGTGCTAGTGGCGGTATCGAGCTTTGGTGTCGCTTCGGCACAGAATGAGGCTGAGCAGCCGGAACCGCTTCTCAGAGTGCTCGCGGTGAAGGTGCCGAACTCTGCTCTGGCAGGTGAGCCAGTATCTATCGAAGTGACCGAAAGGCGCGCCGGGTCGGCGGTCGAGGGAGCTGACGTGTATGCCCTGGGTTGGCCGTTGAGACATGCCGGGAATAGCACTCTTGCTAAGTTTAGGGTGAACGTATTCTGGTTGTCCCTGGGGGAGACCGACGGAAACGGCGAGGTGACGCACAGCTTTGACAGGGCTGGGAGGTTCTTGATCGTGGCCACTACTGAAGGTCACGTCCCTGGACTGGCACGGCTCAATGTGAAGCCCAATATTTCAGAAAGGCTGAAAATAGAGTCTCCGGTAAGAGTCGAGGATGAGCAGCCTGTTGATATTGTGATCAATGAGAAAGCGAGCGGTGAGGCGGTTTCCGGAGCCGACATTTGGCTTGTGAAGATGCCGATTCGGCTCCTAGGGAACTTTGGAGACCTGTCGGCGACGGATGCGCGGGCGCTGCTCGGGCTGATGAGGGAAGGCAATGCCTCGGACATATTGAGCAGATGGGGCCAGCATCTCGGTCAGTCAGGCAGTGACGGGGTGTTGACTCATTCGTTCACGGAAGTTGGCAAGTTCCTGCTCATTGCGACCAAGGATGGCCATTCACCTGACGTCAAGCCGATCGCTGTGGTGTCGAACAAACGTCTATCGGTCGAGGCGCCGCGGATGGCTGGCGTGGATGAAGACGTGACCTTGACAGTCAAAACAAAGGAACTGGATACACCTGTTGGGGGCGTGGACCTTTATGCTTTGTCGCCAGGCTCCGGTGCCTCCATCGCCACGCTTCTGCCTCGTCTCCACGACGAAGCGGACTCGTTGAGGGAAAAGGTGATAGAGATCGGGGAGCATCTGGGCACGACAAATGACTCAGGAGAGCTGGAATACCGATTCTCGAAGAAAGGCCTCTACGTCGTGGTAGGGGTCAAAGATGGGTACGTCCCTGGTTTCGATGTTATCTATGTGGGCGAGTTCCTTGGCCTGGGCGGCCGCCTGCCGTGGGCCGATGGCTTCGAAGGTCTCTTCCCGAGTTTAGATGGGTTCAAGCGACTTGCGCCTCAGCTTGGGGGTGAGGATGGCTTGCGGCAGAACCTGGATCGATTGCGGGAGCCATCTGGGGAGCGCGGCGAGTAAGAGATAGCCGGCGCTTGTGACAACAAGGGGCACGTTTGATCATAGTTTGCTCGCACTCCTCCACCGGGCTATACTGGCAGCGAACGATCGCTGAGGAGCCACAGGTGGAAGGCGACGAGAACCTTTCCCGAGGGTTGAGGAAACGAGAACCAGAGGCGTGGGCACGACTGTACGAAGAGTACATGCCCCGGATATATCGCTACATCGTATTGAGAGTGCGCAATCAGGCGGAGGCTGAGGACTTGACGGAACAGGTATTCTTGAGGGCGCTTGAGTCTGGCCCATCTTTCAGATGGCGCGGGGCACCGATCTCGTCGTGGCTGTTCCGCATCGCGCGTAATCAGGTCATAGACTTTTGGCGGACCGACAAGACCGGAAGGACCGTGACCTTGGACGAATCGCTAATTGACGACATCGCGAATCCGGAGAGAGCGGCTGAGAGGAACGAGGACATGCGTCAGGTGATTCGCGAAATGGGCCAGCTGACTCAAGCACAACGTGAGGTGATCGAACTGCGATTCGCTGCTGAACTGTCGACCGCCGAAGTAGCCAGGGTTCTTGGGAAAAGTCAGGGTGCGGTGAAAGTCATGCAGCACAGTGCTCTGGCAGCGCTGCGCAAGAGACTGGCCGGTTGGAGTGGCCATGAGTAGGGGTATTGAGGGTATTCTGGACACGTGCCTCGAGCGAGTCAGGTTGCGAGGCGAGAGCATCGAGCAATGCCTCGACAGCTATCCGGAGCACGCATCCGAGCTCGAGCCTCTTCTGAGGGCCGCATTGAGAGTGATGGACGTCTCTTCCATTCGGCCCAGGGGTGAGTTCGGCAGGGTGGCCAGATCTCGATTATTGTCAGCGGTGAGCACGGGAAATGTGAGGGGGAAGGAACGGCGCTTCCCGATGGTGAGGTGGCAGCGCGGTTGGGCGGTGGCTCTGGCCGTGATCCTTACCATAGCTGTGGTCGGTGGTGGCACAGTGACGGCGTCGTCAGGCAGTCTGCCGGGAGATGTGCTCTACCCGGTCAAGACGACAGCTGAGAAGGTACAGGCATTCTTCACCTTCGGGGATGAGGCGAATGCCAGATTCCACATGAAGGCGGCGGAGCGGAGGCTAGGGGAGATGGAGTCGTTGGCTGAGAAGAAACGTGCCATTCCAGAGTCGGTCTTGGGAAGAATGAACCTGGAGACGGAGCGGGCTATAGAGATGTTGGGGCGGGTTGAGAGGGTCAAGGAAGAGCTTGCTTCACAGGTGGTAAACCTCACTTCGAAGCAAAAGACTGTGCTGGAAAGGATACAGCAGGGAGGAGCATCTCTTGAGTTCGAGCAGATGCTGAGAGACGCACTTCAGCGCAGTGAGCGCGCCCAAACGGAGCTGGAGAGAATGTTCCCTGATCTAAAGAAGCTGAGGCTCACCCCGTGGGTCAATGACCGGGAGCTAGAGCCTTAGCCTGGACGCGGTGGCTAGCGGGCGTGGTGACCTGAGGCGTAGCTTGGAGCAATTCAATGAGGCGTTTGTCGGATTGACTTGTCCGCCCGGGGGCACAGCTCAGTTTTCGGTGGTCAGCACTATCCTTCTGATAGGCGGGCCGTTTCCCGGCGGCCGGGAGGGGACCAGTTGCTCGGGCGCTTGAGACTCATCCAGGGCGCTCGCTATGCCGGTCATGCTGCCAAGGATATCCAGGAGTGGGGAGGGGCTCTTCGCGACCAATCTTATCGTGATTCCTTTGTCTACCGAGCCACCGAAGTTCAGCACCTGGACTTCGGATATCTGTTTCAAATCTTTGTGCAGCTGCATGACCTGGTCCAGTCCGACAGGCGGCGGAATCGCCAGCTCGACAGTGCCTTCGTACAGGTCTGGGTTGTCAGGAAGAGCGGGCTGGTCCTGGGAGCAAGCAGGTTGGTCTGGGCGCTCCTCAGGTGCGGCCTCCTCGGGCTCAGGGAGGTGGTCTTCAGAGTCCATCTTTACCTGTTCGTCGAGGGCGGGTTGGTCCTGGGCCTCGCCCGAGGCTTCGTCGGTAGGCTCGTCGTCTGCGCATTCAGTTTGAAGCGCCATCGTCTCTTGCTCGTCGTAAGGAGTCTCACACTCTGGTTCTTCAGCACTCATGTCCATCACGGTCGCGCCTTCGTATTCGGATGGGCAGGAATGCGTGTCCTGATCGTCTGATGAAGCAGGCGGGTCCGCTTCGGGTCCCTGCAAGTTCGATTGCAGTTTCCGATAAGCCTGATCGAACATGTCCTTGATCTCGCCTTCGACGAGCTGCTTGCTCCTTGCCAGCACGTCGTCGGCCTCTTGCCTGATCAACTCGGCATCCGCCTCCGCCCTCTCCTTCACCTGGATCCGGATCTGCTCCGCCTGCTCCTCTGCCGAAGTAGTGATTTCTTGAGCCTGCTCCTCTGCCGCAGTGATAATTTCTTGAGCCCGCTCTTTTGCCGCGGCGATCTTTTCCTGACAGGCCTGCTCTGCCTCCGTGGCGATGCACTCTGCGTTCACTGTAGCCGTCTCTTCAGCCTCGGAGATGATTCTTTCCTCTTCCGCCTTGGCCATTTCCTCTGCCTCGGCGACTATTGCGCTTGCGCTTACTTGCGCTTCTCCTTCAATCTCGGCTCTGATCGCCTCTGCCTCCTTCTCGGCTTGGACTACGGTGCTTTCTGCGAGTCGAGTGAGCGAGTCCAGATGCGCGAGCTTCTCGTTTCCCGTTCCGATTTCGTCGGAAGCATCGATTCCGGCCTGCGAGTCCACCCCGCTGAGTTCAGATGCGAAGTCGCGGAATCTGTCGGTCAGTTTGTTGATCTGCGAATCGAGCTGCTCCAGCCGGTCGCCGTTGACGCCGAGTCCACTGGTGCTCGCGAGCTCTCTGAGCGAGTCGAGGGGCTCGAGCTTGCTGAGGAGGCCGCTTTGTTGGTCCGATAGCCCGCTGAGGATGGATCCCAGATGATCCAACCTTTGGTCCAGGTCGGCGTCCGGGCCCTTCAGGCTATCGACAAAGGATATCACATCGGATTCGTCGAGCCCGTTCTTGACGATTTTGAATTTCTGTCCCCAGAGCTCCGTTTCCTTGTCCATGACGCACGCATCCTAATTTCTGGCTGTCTTGTTTAATTCTGATAAAGTTTACGCTGTTTGACAATGAGATTATTGTACTTGTATGCCGTAGTAATTTAGTATTGGTTGACGAGCAAACTGCCGGGCCAGGCGAGACCGATTGCCGCCGTCATGCAGGCTGGGCCTGATATATTCGGCACGGGATCGGGCAGGGCGCGCGACTGTGGGGCCTGAGTGGCGGGAGTGCAAAGTTTGTGGCTGGCCACTCGCAGGATGCGCAACTGCGCGGGCACCGGGACGGGTTTCAAGAGGGTCCTGCAGTCGCAAGGCGGGTGCGCTCTGCGCGGCGGATCATTTCTTGGTGGTCAGGATGAATTTCCTGACGGGTGACTTGCCCCCCTGCTTACCTGATGGCTTTCCGGTCTCCTGCACCTTGTCTACCTCGGGCAGATCGGTGAGGACCTTGACGAGTGGCGTGGGAACCTGCAGGAGTAACCGGATTGTGATACCTTTGTCCGCTGACACCCCAAGATTCAAGACCTCGACCTGTGGGATTGACCTCAGGTGCTTGTGGAGCTGCAGCATGCGATCCAGGCCCACCGGGGGCGGGATCGTGAGTTCGACTGTGCCTTCGTAGAGGACGGGGCCCCCTTCTGCGACGAGGGGTTCGGGGCTTTGGGCCTTTGCCTCTGCGGGTTCGCTGGCTTTCGGCTCTGCGGGTTCGGCAGTGACGGGCTCCGCTTCGGCCACAATCTCTGCCTCAGCCTCGGCGACGTCGCTTTCAGCCACTGCCACGGCCCCCGCCTCAGTTCCAGCCGGAGTCTCTGCCTCAGCCTCAGCGGCCTCTTGCACGGCCACGGCCTCAATCTCCTCCTGCTCAGGGGCTGGAGGAGTCACGATCTCTTGGACCGGCGCTGGTACTGGTTCCGGTCGCTTAGGGGCAGCCACTCCTCTGTGCATCACGACTTTCGCCGGTTCTCTGGTCTCCTCCTGGTCCAGGCTCGCAAGCATCTCATGGTATACCCTTCTGAACTTCTCTTTTAACTCACCCTCTGCAACGGCCCTGCTTCTGTCGACGATTTGGTCGGCCTGCTGCCTGGCCACAGCCAGTTCTTGGTCGGACTGCTTACTGGCGGCAGCCAGTTCTTGCTCGGCCTGCTTGCTGGCGGCAGCCAGTTCTTGCTCGGCCTGCCCTCTGATCTCCTTTGCCTTGTCTTCAACTTCGGCGATGGTAGTCCGGCCTTGCTCATCTGCGTTTTTGGTTATTGTTCTCGCCAAGTCCTCCGCTTTCTCCCTGGCCTCTGAGACGATCTTGGTGGCCTCTTCCTCTGCAGGCCCGATGATCTGTTGTGCCCTCTCTTCTGCTTCATTGATGACATCCTGAGACTGCTGCTCCGCTGCTGTGGTCTTGTTCTGAGAAGTCTCCTCAGCTTCCTGGAGGAGTGTATCAGCCTCGACTTTCGTTGCCTCAGCCTTGTCTTCGGCCTCCTTGAAAAGATCCTGGGCCTGCTGCTCGGCTGCAGACACCTTCTCCTGAGAGCTCTCTTCCGCGTCAGTGAGCATTTTCTCAGCCTCAGCCTTCATTGCCTCGGCCTTCTCCTCTGACTCTTCGATGAGATCCTTGGCCTGCTGCTCGGCCGCTGAGATCCGCTCCTGGGCACCCTCTTCTGCTTCGGCCATGATCTTGTCGGCGTGGGTTTTGGCATCCTGCTCCGCTTCGGAGACTATGCTGTCGGCTTCAGCTCTTGCTTTCTCCTCCACCTCCTCGACTGTTCGCCGTGCGTCCTCGTGAGCCTGCTCGTCCGTGGCCCTGAGGATACCTTGCGCCTGCACCTCGGCAGCCGAAATGCTATCCCGGGAATTCTGTTCGGCCTCGGCGATCATTCTCTCGGCTTCGGCTCTTGCTTTCTCCTCTGCCTCCGCAATGATGGCTGTGGCGTTCTCGTTCGCCTTTTCCTCTATTTCTACCTTGATGGTCTCCGCCTGTTTGGTGGCTTCGATCACAGTGTTCTCTGCCAGTCGTCGCAGTGAGTCCAAGTTCTCCAGTTTCTTGCTATCCTCATCGCTCTTTTCTCTCATGCTACCCACAAATGAGGATACATCACCTTCGTCAAGGCCGTTCTTGACTACTCTAAATTTTCGGCCCCAGAGTTCTCTGGTGTCACCGCTCTTCGGTCCCATAGTATTGCCGTCCCTTCGTGGCTTGCCTAGTCCGCCAAGCCTGTCGTTATTGCGCGATACCCAGCAGTCGCCATGTGTCTGGAATTCTAATGAACTTCAGACTACTTGACAATGCGATTTTAGTACTTGTCTCCACCAGGACTTTAGTATTGGGCTTGGCTGTGTCGGACCGGCACAGAAACGGAGATGGGTCGGGCGACAGGCAGCGACCCTAGGGATATCCGCAGGTGGCATTGGTCGAGGCACGTGTGGTGAGTTGCCCGGTTCTGGCGGCGGCCATTGGGGCCTCCTGTTGAACCATGTTGCTCCAGCCTAGAGTACAACTTTGTTGTGCTGTTGTCAAAGTGAGGTGGTGGGGTCGGCGGTCGGTGGTCTCCGGTGGCTCACGCGCTCGACTGGGACTGGCCGCTGACCCTCGGGACTGTGCCTGGGAGTGTGGCGGGCCAGCATTTGAAGGGAAGGCCGCGGGTATGGTCTTGGCTGCGAAGGTTGACAAGAGTGGTCAAACGTGGTAAAAGCTATACAGTCCGTTGCTACTATCAGAACACGGGGACTCCTTGGTGCAATTGAGTGTGCTATCAGCCTAAATGGCAGTCCGTGGGGCGCGACTGCACCACGTGTCTGGTCAGGGACTGAGTCCCCGGATTGAGGTGGAGGCGAGATGCTAAGTGCGCTGGAGCTACTAAGAGCGGGAAGATCTGAAGAACTGTGGCTGAAGTGCTGTGGGTTCATCGACCTTCGCATGGAGCAGTTCATGACTATCCAGCGGCGGCTGCTGTTGGAGCAGCTCGAACTATTGAAGAGATGCGACTTGGGTGCGGCTGTGATGCGCGGTGCCAAGCCGGGCAGTGTGGATGAATTCCGCGAACTGGTGCCATTGACGACCTACGCGGACTATGCGCCCTATCTTCCCGAGAGGATGGAGGACGCCCTGCCCGTGAAACCTTTGCTCTGGCAGCGCACGTCTGGAAGGTCGAGCGGGTACAGCTTCAAGTGGGTGCCTGTCCCCGAGCGAGTATATTGGGAATTAGGGGATGCCTTTCTGGGATTGCTGCTCTTCGCTTCGTGCGAGAAGAGGGGCGATGTCCTGCTGGAGGAGGGGGACAAGTTCCTCTACGGACTGGCGCCTCCTCCATATGCCAGTGGCTGTTGGGGTCGGAGGGCTAATGAGGAGGGCATATTTGAGTTTCTTCCTCCGATTGACAGGGCGGAGCAGATGGTATTTCAGGAGAGGATAGAGGAAGGGTTCAGAATGGGGCTGGCGGGCGGCATCGACGTTATGGCAGCCATTTCCAGCATGCTCGTGACGATTGGAAATCGCTTTGCCGAGGGTGGTGGCCTATCGAGACTGCCCGCGATGCTGAGGAAGCCCGAGCTGCTTCCTCGACTGGCAAAGGGGGTCCTCAAGAGCAAGCTGGCGAGACGGCCCATGTTGCCCAGGGACTTATGGACTTTGAAGGGGCTGGTCTCTACCGGCACCGACTCCGTGGTCTATCGGGAGCGGATCAAGGAGATGTGGGGTCGCTACCCGCTGGACGTATACGGTGCTACGGAGAGCGTCATTGTGGCGATGCAGACCTGGGACTATGGGGCGATGACTTTCGTGCCCAATCTCAACTTCCTTGAGTTCATGCCGGAGAGCGAGTACCCGAAGTGGTCGCAAGACCGCAGCTATCGCGCGCGCACCCTTCTTCTTGACGAGGTGATACCATTTGAGAGATACGTCGTTGTGATCACCAATTTCCTGGGTGGGGCATTCACAAGGTACGTTCTCGGGGATATCGTGGAAATCACCTCGCTCCGAAACCACAATCTGAACATTGATATTCCGCAGATGGAGTTCTACAGCCGAGCTGACGATGTCATTGACTTCACCTACGCGTCTTTCACGGAGAAGACAATCTGGCAGGCGATTGAGGGAACAGGTATTCGCTACGTCGACTGGGTAGCTCGAAAGGAAATCGGTGAGGGACCGGTGCTTCATGTCTACGTCGAGCTCGCCGCCAATGGGCTCACCGGGCAGGAGGATGTTCGCAAGGCGGTAGACGGGCAGTTCAAGGCGGCAAGCGACGAGTACGCTCATCTAGGGGGAGAGTTCGGCATGGACCTTCTCAAAGTCACACTGCTGCCGCGCGGTGCTTTCGAGGGCTATATTGCCGATCGCCAGGCGGCTGGTGCTGACTTGGCCCACTTGAAGCCACCGAGAATCAACCCTTCAGATGAGGCGCTTCGAATCCTGTTGAAATCTGACGCCAAAGACCGGATAGCAGTCCGCATCTAGAGATCGGCGGCTGCGTCCCCTCGGAATCGTTGTGGCTCCTCACGCGTGCGAGCCACAACACCGCTCTTATCACCCTCCGGCGCTGTATGGCGTACACGTGCATTCGCCTCGTTGGGGATGACCTCCATGGCCTCCTGTCGGCGATGGTACTGGTACTATTTGATGCGCCGCGACGTTACATCTGTGGGATTGGCAACGCTCGTACGGGATGCATAATGGTTAGTGAGCGGGTAGCGATGGGTGGTTATGCCTGAGGAAGGCGGCTAGACACATGAATTCCTATGCCATAATCCAATTCTCCACCCTGGTTGTCTACATTCCCGTGGTCGTGCTCATTGCCAGTCGAAGACGCACGGGGCTGCAAAACGTCTTCCTGGTCTACATGATTGCGTCCATAGGGTGGAGTCTGAGTAGCTTGCTGGCGCACGCCGACTTCTCGTCGCAATATGCTTCGTTCTGGATGAAACTCGTACCCTTGGTGGCCTCCTGGACCATAGTCGCGTATGCTCACTTCGTTGTGGCTTTCGTTGGCTCGCCTACCGGCACAATCAAGAAGGTTGGGTATGCTTATCTCCTCATTCTCGGCGTGGTGATAGCGGCGGGGTTCATCCCCAGAGAGGTTGTCAACGAAGGAAACGGTGTCCTGATTGTGGACTATGGCGCGTGGCTCTACTTCATGACGTTGGGGGGCGCATGTTTCATTGGACTTGCAGTCTATCGGTTGGTGAAGAACTACAGGGGCGCGAGGGACCCCCAGAGCAGGAACCGGGTACTATATCTGTTGACTGGGCTTAGTGTATTGGTCTTATTCGGTATTCTGTTCGAAGCTCAGGCTGCGCCTCGATTTCCCATTGACCACATCGGACACCTGGGGAATGCGCTGGTGATCACCTATGCCATCCTCAGGCACCAACTGCTTGACGCAAAGCTGGTGGTTCGAAAGGGACTCGTATACTCCGTAATCACGGTCTGTATTACTGCAATCTACCTGCTTCTATTGTTCAGCTTGCAGTACATGCTCGAAGGGTGGACTGCGTCTGCCGGCCTTGGGGCAATGGTTGGCGTGGCGCTTCTGATGGCGTGGCTGTTTAATCCGATGCGGACTACAGTGCAGAATCTTGTGGACAGAGTCTTCTACGGAGAGAGGTATGACTATCGGCAGATGGTGTTCAACTTCGCCCGGGAGATGAGCAACGTTCTCGACATCGACGAGGTGGCGGACGCCATGCTGGGGGCCATATCTAGGGCTGTGCACGCCACCCAGGCGAGTCTCTTGCTGGCGAGGGATGAAGGGTTCAACTCACAGTTTGCCAGGCGGCTGGTTGAAGGAGAGCCGATAACGCCTGTGAAGTTGAGCAAGGATAGTCCTATCGTCACGTGGCTGGCCAGGGAAGATAGACCTCTCCTGCGGGAGTTGGTCGAGATTGCGCCCGAGTTCAGGGCGTTGTGGGAGGTGGAGAGGAATGCGCTTGAAACTCTGGAGATTGACGTACTGTGCCCGATAAAGACCAAAGGAAACCTGATTGGGATTCTGGCGCTCAGCGCGAAGCAATCGGGAGGCGTCTATTCCAGTGATGACATTAGTTTGCTCATGACTCTGGCAACCGAAGCGGCGGTGGCGATTGAAAACGCGCAACTCTACAACCAGGCGAAACAGAGGGCTCACACCGATGAGCTGACAGGGTTGTTCAACCATCGCTACTTCCACGAGCGCTTGGAAGAGGAGATTACAAGGTGCACCCGGTTTGGAGAGATATTCTCCTTGCTGTTCCTGGACTTGGACCTTTTCAAGGCATACAACGACATATATGGTCATCTGGAGGGTGACGAGGTTCTGAGAGATGTGGGTGGATTCATTGACAGCTGTATGAGGGGCATAGACATGGCTTTTCGCTACGGCGGAGACGAGTTCACTATCATCCTGCCGCAAGCATCTCTTGATGATGCCCGCAAGATAGCTGAGAGGGTTCGCAAGAGGATAGAGACCGAGATGGACTCAAGAGGTGCCCCATTATCATGCAGTATGGGTGTGGCTGCGTGGCCTACGGATGGAGTGATGCGAGAGGAAATCGTGAGGGCGGCTGATGCGGCGCTGTACGACGCGAAGCAGAGCGGGCGGGATCGGGTATCCGTGTACTCGGAGCTGGGGCCTGCCGAGGTATTCGCGAGCGGCATCAATCCACACGGGGAGCCCGCGATCCTGAGCACGATATACGCCCTGGCGGCAACCGTCGATGCCAAGGATAGCTACACATATGGTCACTCTAAGAAGGTCGCCAAATACGCGACTGAAATTGCCGAGGGCCTCGGATATTCACAGGAGAGGATTGCCACGCTTCGTGCGGCCGCTTTGCTGCACGATATTGGCAAGATCGGTGTTTCCGACGAACTGCTCGTGAAGAGTGGGCCCTTGAGCGCCGAGGACTGGGAGCCGATACGCTCTCACCCCAAGCTCGGCGTGGCCATTATCAAGCACGTCGAGAGCCTGAGCGGATGCCTGGCAGCGATACAGTATCATCACGAACGCTTTGACGGCAGCGGCTACCCGGTGGGGCTGAAGGGCGAGAATATCCCTCTGGACGCACGAATCCTTGCGGTTGCCGATTCGTATGACGCGATGACCTCCCTTCGCCCCTATCGTCATGGCAGGTTCACACACGAGCGAGCACTTGAGGAACTGCAGCGGTGCTCTGGCTCGCAGTTCGATTCCCAGATTATTGACGTCTTCGCAGGCCTCCACCAGCGACAACGGGTGAAAGCGGTGAAGTCCAAGCGAGGTCCAATGTTGAGTTCCAAAGAGGTGCGACAATGAATGAGGCAATGGAAATAGATGAGCTTCTGCGGATCGCCATGCAGTGGGGTGCCTCGGACGTTCACATGGCGGTACCGGCGTGTCCTATGCTGCGAGTCTGCAGCGAGTTGGTCCCGGTGGGCGACGAGTCGCTGACCCCTATGTCCGTAAAGGAGGCGTTCGAGTCTATCACGACGGAGAAGCAACAGGAGGCTTTCTACAAAGACCTTGAGCTTGATTTCGCGTACAGCATTTCTGGCGTCGGTCGATTCAGAGTGAATGCTTCCTTGCAGAGGGGCAGCATCGCTCTCACCTTCCGCTGTTTGCCGCTCAGAATACCGTCAATTGATGAGCTGGGGCTTCCGGAAATGTGCAGGACTCTGATTGTGAAGCGGAAGGGACTGGTTCTCGTGACTGGGCCCACCAGCAGTGGCAAGTCCACAACCCAGGCTGCGATGATTGAATATCTCAATGAGATAGAGAGCAGGAAGGTAGTGACGGTCGAAGACCCTGTCGAGTTTCTGCATTCGAACAAGAAGTGCCTGATCATCCAGAGGGATCTGGGCGATGATACGCCTTCCTTCGCGTCGGCCATGAGGCACGCTTTGCGCCAGAACGCCGATGTTATCCTTGTGGGAGAGATGCGAGACGTGGAGACTACATCTGCAGCTATCACCGCTGCGGAGACTGGCCATCTGGTGCTGGCGACAGCCCATACGCAGGGCGCTGCCAATATCATCGACCGTCTGATAAGCGAGTTCCAGCCATCGCAGCAGGAGCAGGCAAGGGTGCAGTTCTCGCTGGTGCTGGAGGCGGTGATGTCGCAGATCCTGGTGCCGAGGTCTGATGGCCAAGGCAGGGTCGTGGCAGTGGAGATAATGCTTGCCAACTATGCGATCAGGAATCTCATCCGTGAGAGAAAAGTCCACCAGATCCCCAGCGTAATCGAGACCAGCAGGCATGAGGGTATGCAGACTCTTGACCAATCTCTGGAAGATCTGGTGAGTGCGGGCGTCATCGATTTGGAGGACGCTCTTCTCAGGGCTCAGAGGCCGGACGAGATGCAGCGAGCATTTATCACTCACCGAGGAAGGACCGAGCGTGTTGGAAACCGCAATTAGTCGGCGAGACTGACCCGGCACAAGACCTTGAGAGGATTACGTGATGGCGTCGAAGCTGCATCCGGACGCAATGGGTGTTGCGGTGCGACAAGTGGAGGAAAATGGTTGAGGAGAATGTGAGAATGGCAGGGGGAATGACCTCCAGCGACAACCTCGAGTTGGGCACAGCGCTGGTGAGTGGTGCTTTCATCAGTGAGGCTGAGCTCAAGTCTGCGCGGGAAATCGCCTCCCGGTCCGACAGGAAGTTGACCGACGTGCTGGTGGAGCAGGGTTTGGTCGATCCCGAGGTGCTGGTGTCGGTTCTCAGCCTGCAATACGGCATACCTGTGGTCAATCTGGGCAGCATTGACGTTCAGCCTGATGCCATAGCTCTCGTTCCTGAGCGAGTGGCAAGGGAACAGAAGGTTCTCCCGATCTCGGTTGATGGTGATACGCTGACCGTGGCCACGGATAATCCTGAGGACTATGCCGTGATCAATACCATTGCCAACGTGACGCGAAAGAAGGTCGAGGCTGTTCTCCCGGTTGGCATGCGGATCACCGATGCCATAGACAGCCACTACCGGCTGACATCGCAGATCGAGCAACAGATCAGCCATCTTGCCGAGGCGGGTGTAGGGAAGCAGGATCGTGAGATTGCCGACTTAGACTCTGTGAAGCAGGCCCCAATCATTCAGGCAGTGGAGATGATGCTGACCCAGGCTGTGAGGGATCGAGCTTCGGACATTCACATAGAGCCTCAGGAAGACTGTGTGGTGGTGAGAAACAGGATCGATGGGGTGTTGCACGAGGCGGTCCGTCTCCCCACTGGGGCGCACTCTGCCATAATGACCAGGATCAAAGTGATGTCCAACATGAATATCGCCGAGCGGCGTCGCCCTCAGGATGGCCAGTTTGGCATCACGATCGGTGACAAGCAGATCGACTTCCGGGTGGCCACCATCGAAGGGGACTACGGGGAGATGGCTGTGCTGAGGGTCTTGGACAAGTCGATGTTGCTGATCAAGCTGGAGGAACTCGGGCTGGGCCCAGCGGTGCTGCAACCGTTTGAGAAGCTGATGAGGTCTCCGTTCGGGATGATTATGGTGAACGGTCCCACTGGCTCAGGCAAGACGACGACTCTCTACAGCGCACTCCAGCAGCTTGATGCCAAGGCGCTGAACATAATGACTATCGAGGACCCTATTGAGTATCGGTTCAAGGGCATCAACCAGATCCAGGTGAATCGCCAGGCCGGCATCACTTTTGGCGTTGGCCTGCGCACGATCATGAGGCTTGACCCTGATATCATCCTTGTGGGCGAGATAAGAGACCAGGAGACAGCCCAGACCGCTGTGCAGGCTGCCATCACGGGCCATTTGGTGCTCAGCTCGATCCATGCCAACGACAGCGTGAGCGCTCTGCTCAGGCTGGTAGACATGGGGGTGGAGCCTTTCCTGGTCACCTCTGCTGTCATCGGCAGTCTCTCTCAACGGCTGGTGAGAAAGGTGTGCCCCTACTGTCGCCACAGCGCTGAGGTGTCCCCTTCGGACGCTGCTGCCTACGAGGGCGTAATGGGAGAGGCGAGGACAGATTTCACGATGGGGCGCGGATGCAACTTCTGTTCTCGCAGCGGTTTCATGGGGCGCATCGGGGCCTACGAGTTGCTGACCGTGACCGATGAACTGAGGAAAATGGTGATGAAGGGGACGTCAGCATCCGACATGAGGAAGCACGCCATGCAAGATGGTTTGATTCCGATGCCTCGCGACGCCATGCAGAAAGCTAAGGATGGCCTTACTACCCCGGGCGAGGTGCTGCGCAACGTGTTCACCATTTCCTAGCCAACAGTTGCGCCAGGAACCAGTAGCTATAACTATCCTCTTAGTCCGCCTTCACCCCAAAGGACTAACCCTCTGTCACCTAAAGTACTATAGACATGTACGAACCTGCGAACGTAGAATTGACGTAGGCGGAGGCACATCTATGGATTTCAAATACGATGCCACAACATCTGAGGGACGCGCGGTTGCCGGCGTCTTGGAGGCCGAGTCGGAAACGGCTGCGGAGCAGATGCTCTGGGATGCAGGGCTCGTGATCCTCAGCCTGAAGAGGAGCCTCAGGCTGCCAAAGGCGCACCAGATCTTGCCGTCTGTCTTCGGTGTGAGCCGGAAGGACGTCATCGTGTTTAGCCGCAACCTGGCCAGCCTTCTCGAGGCAGGGATTCCTCTGCTGCGGGGCCTGTCGATCCTGTCTCGCCATGGCAAGGAAAGCTTCAAGGAAGTCTTGCGAAATGTGATAAAGGATCTGGAGGAAGGGGCCAGCTTCTCGGAGGCCTGTGCCAAGTTCCCTGGGGTGTTCCCCAAGTTCTACGTCTTTCTGCTCAAAACTGGCGAGGAAATCGGAAATCTGGGCGCAGTGTTGAAGGAGACGGCGGCTCACATGGAGAAGGAGGAAGCAACCAAGGCCAAAGTGAAGAAGAGCCTGGCCTACCCCATGTTCGTGGTTCTGCTTGCCGTCTGCGCTGTTATCGTGATGCTTGGCTTTGTGGTGCCAAAGCTGACAGATATGTTTAATGAATTCGGCGGGGAGATTCCGCCTACGACCGCGTTGCTGGTCGCTCTGGGGGATTTCTTCGGTGCTTACGTCATGCATATGCTTGTAGGACTGATAGTCGGCGTGGTCTCCACCGTGCTATACATCAGGACCAAAAGAGGAAAAAGAGCCAAAGACAGGTTCCTGATGAAGGTCCCAATCCTGGGAGGCGCGATTCTCAAGTCATCCCTTTCCCGGTTCACCCGGAACATAGGAATGCTGGTCGGTGCTGGTGTAACCCTCTATGAGGCGTTGGAGTTGACCGGGGAAA
>JAZFSU010000074.1:0-2961 GCA_036446335.1 Dehalococcoidia bacterium
ATGTGACCAACCTAGTACTCACGCTCGACTAAAAATGTCGCAGCATTCTGCTTCGTGCCGTCCCACTTCCGCTGGCAACACCGTTCCTGAAGGGACGATACCACACTCGATAACATCAATTGTGAGTCAATTCGGAGCTGCTCTCGTTGACAATGGCAGGTGGTTGCGCTATTATCTTCCGTAGTATGAGTAGACTAGGAGACGTAATTTTTCGGCCGTACCGCGTTGGTGTTCGCAAGGCTCTTGGCGAGCTCGAAGCACAAGTCATGGAACTGCTATGGCAGAGACATGATGATGAGGCCGTAACCGTTCGTGACGTCTATGAGATCTTTCGCACCCGTCGTGGCCTTGCCTATACCACGATCATGGGGACGATGTCTCGCCTTGCGAAGAAGGGCCTGCTGACTGTGGACAACACCGGACAGACCCATGTATATTCAGTACGGGTCACCAAAGAGGAGTTCACACACGACATGGTCAGTCAGCTCCTCGACAGCCTGTTTCTCGATGTGTCGGGAGCAGCGCGGGCTTACTTTCAGTCCTCAGCAGACCCGTCCGACCGAGAAGAAATCGAACGCATACTGCGTGACGTGGAAAGGCGGCGCAGAGAACACCAGGCCTAGGTACTCGAATGTACGTGCTTCAGTTTCTTCTGTTGCTCGCAGCCGTTGCTCTTGCCAACCGCCTGAAGACGGCGTCCATTAGAGCAATCCCGCGTTCGCACGACCGGCCTTTGCTTTATGCCTTCGTTCTGGTCACTCCTGTACTGGCGATCGGGGTGATGTTTGCCCGACTGCATTGGCACATCCTGACCGAAGAGGATGGCTTTTTCTGGGATCATAACCTTGCATTCCATATCACGGTCTGGTTGGGGACAGCGATAACAGTGGTTGCGCTCGCCTTTTCCACGGTCCAAGGGATCGTGGCGGCTGTTCTGGTGAGGCGCTATCGAAGGGTAACTGACCCCGGCTTGCTTGGGCTGGCCAGCCAGGTGGCAGCCGGGCTCGGTGTTCGCTGTCCTACCCTGCGTATCTGCGAGTCCTCCCGACCGGTGGCATTGTCCGGCGGGGGCCTGGGCGCCGGTCGTTACGTACTGCTTTCGAGCTGGATGGTCTCGAACCTGGACGAGGAGGAAATGGAGGCGGTACTCGCCCACGAGATGGCCCATATTGGACACCGGGACCAACTCATGGTCTGGCTCGGTCTGCTTCTCCGCAACACCGCCTTCTACCTGCCGGCGTCACGCAAAGCGTGGTCAAGGTTGTTGGTGCATACCGAAGTGGCCAGAGACCGCCAGGCGGTTGAGATGACCGGTCGGCCGCTCGTTCTGGCAAGTGCCCTGCTGAAATCGGCGGCGCAAGACCTCGACACGAGAGCCAGGTCCAATTGGTTCCTTGGCAGAGGCCTGGCTGCCAATTCGCTTGGCGAGCACGCCTTGGGAGAACGTGTTGAGATACTGACGGGAGGGACGCTGACGACTCCTGGGCGAGGAAGCAGCAGCTCTGGCAGGTTGGTGATGGCGCCGCTGATCTTGACTATCGCTCTGGAGGCGGTGATTCTGGCGTTCCTTGCTCCTTATGTCTGCTGTGCCTGGGGCTGATCGGATGTCAGAGGCGTTAGGGGACGTTCAGCCGGTGGCTTTCGACATCAAAAGAACGGCCATGACCGACATCGAGAAGGCAGTGTTGACTTTTTGTTTGCCAGTATGTACCATGGCCCCTAGTACCTTCCAGCACGGTACGTACCCGTAGGCTACTTATGGCGATGGTTTTGTATACGAACGCAGGAGCACCACACCATCAGCGCGCCAACAGCCCCTGGCTGCAAATGGTTCGCGAATGAACAGTGCCGGAGTGAGCGTTGTCGTTTCAGGAGAAGCGCCCACAGTCGCGAAGGGACAGGTGCGTGCAAGAATCAGCCTGCCCAGGATCTTGCTGCTCGCGTGGGTAGTGACATTACTGGCCTTCGGTGTTGCCGCCCTCTGGCAGGTGTTACCCGGGAACGGGAGTGAGAAGGCAGTAACGATCAGGGCGAGGAGCGACGCACTCGGGCATGAAGAAATCACCATGTCCCGGGGACAGACGCTCGAATTCACGCTTATCAGCCTGGACACGTCGCACACCATCGTCTTCGAGGGGCTTGGTGTGTCCGTCACCGCCGGTCCAAGCGAAACGGTGACCAGAAGGTTCACTGTGGATGAGGCAGGAACCTATACGTTCCGCTGCATAAGACCGGAGCACGAGGGAGTGGAGGGGACTCTCACCGTCACCCAGTAAGCGATCGACTCGTTTCCCTCGATCTCTCTCGGGATGCCATTCATCAAGTCCAGCTTTCTCTCTTCACCCGATGGCGGCCGATGTCATCGTCGGCTAGGGGGCAACTTCCCTCAGGAACATCACCAGGGCGTCGATCTCAGCGGTCGTCATCGAGCGTTCGAATGACGGCATCGCCGTGCCGGAAACGCCGTCGGTGACGATTGCGGCGATGTCCTCGGTGCTGCGATCGCCGAGGCTGTCCGGCGTCAGTGCCGGCCCGAGACCCTCGACTCCTTTGCGGTTGGCGCCGTGGCATGAGGCGCAGTAGCTACGGTACGATTCGGCGGCGGCCGTGGACGATTGCGACGGCTCCGTCGCCGCCGGCTCGGCGTGAGTTGTTTCGCTCTCGATGGCGTTTCCTTCGGCGAGGTCCCAGTGCATCGCCATGGCCACGAGGTCGGCGATCTCGTGGCTCTTGAGGGAGCCTCCATCTTCGACGGCGAACGCCGGCATCGCCGTCCCCGGCAGGCCGCGACTGATCACTTTCTCGAAGGTGGCGGCATCGAGCGGCGTGTCCCGCAAGGCGGGACCGACCAGTCCCCCGCCGTCGGCGCCGTGGCACGAAGCGCACTGTTGGGCGTAGACTTCGGCACCATGCTCGACCGACTCATGCAGCAGTCTCTCCCTGGCCGCTTCCTGACGGTCC
>JAZFSU010000075.1:0-3754 GCA_036446335.1 Dehalococcoidia bacterium
CGTCTTCTCCGCCGGCGGAGCGCCGGACGCCTTGGTCGTGCCCTCGAGAGGCTTGGCTTTTCCTGCTTCAAAGTCCAGAGCCAGGCGGCCCAGATCAGCAGGATGAATACCATATTGAATGCGTAGAAGTAGTCGTGAACCCGGATGTCGTTCGCCCACTCAAAGTAGATACTCGCCGTCATTCTCGTGAGGTTGTAGACCAGCAGCAGAGTCAGGCCAATGACGATGCCGAACGAACGCTGTTTCAGGGTTGCCCCCGGCGTAGCAGCAACCAGGCCGACGTAGACCCAGAATGCAACGCCGCCGACGCAGCCGCTTGTGACTTCCGCTGTATGAAAAGGATCGCGCAACTCGACGAATGCTCCGGAGACCTGGTACTCCAGGCCGCCCAGCCCCAGAATTCCGCCCACCATCTGTGCAGTCACGTGGCGAATTCCGTCGTACATGCCGGGGAAGTAGGCCATGAGAACCAACTCAAGGAGCTGCAGAGCTAGGAAGACTGTTCCATAGCGGGCCAGGAAGCCAAGGAAGGGCTGCTTGACTCTCCGCGCCAGGATGAAGTAGCCGGGCACAGCGAATCCTATTATGAGGATTGCGAACGTAATGCCGAAGCTCGCCTGCAAGAGCAGAAGCGCGCTGATGCCCAGTCCCAGGAAGCTCAGACCGGCAATCGTCCACTTCGTCATGGGTTCATTGTACCAAATATCGTGGCGGAAAGGGCCAGCGCCCTGCTGGCCCTTTCCGCCTCACGCCGCGCGACCCCGGAGCGAAGACACAAGAAGAGGTGGAGGCGTCTGAACGACGCCTCCACCTCGGGAAGACTTAGCGACCGTCTTGGCCTCAGGAGTAGTCTGAAGCCTTGTCTTGCCGCCTTCTCAACCACACAGCCAGGGCGGTCGAGGCGAGCGCCATCGATCCCGCGATGGCTATCTTGTGTGCCAGACCGGTGCTCTCGGCTGCAGTGCTGATACCCACGGAGGGCACCAACGCTGCTCTGACCGCCGGCTTCAGTGAGGGATGGTCATCGATGAATCCTGCTATCGGTGGGCTGAGTGTGTAGTAGGCTGATACGAAGCCTCTTCCCGCCGGGTTCGTGGTCAGGTAGTTATCCCTGAAGGCTCTGAGGGTGTCAACACTGCTGTCATCAGGGCCAATAGTTGAGGTGGCGATGAAGCAGCGACCCCCGCCTGCTTCCTCGATTGTCACATCCCCGTCGGTCGCGGTTGTGTCTGCCTCGACACCCCCAAATGCTGACGCCATGACCCAAGTCAAAACGAGTGGTGATGTGCCCGTGGTCTCTCCGGCAGTGAAGGTGATTGTAACGAATGACCCCGGTCCTGACACTCCAGGCCGCATGGCGCCAATACCAATCCCCTCGATAGTACCTGCAACGTTGTCTATTGTGCTACCCAGTAAGTATGTGAAGTCACCGTTCAGGTTCACCAGATCGCCCTCTACCCAGCTGTCTGCAGTCAGAAGGTCGGGGTCAAAGCTGAGGCCTGCCTGAACACTCACTATAGGCTCTCCAGGTTCAACGTATATATCAACAGTGAATACCTCCCCCGGAGACACTGTCTGGCTAGGCGGTGAGGCGTAAACAGGGGTCGTTTGCGCAAAGGCAACACCTATTCCGGCTATAGGTATGGCGACGAGCATCAGTACTAGCGCCGCTATCAAGCGAACCATTTTCCCTTTCATGTGTTCCTCCTTGCTTTCCTCCGCACTCTGCTTTGTCGTGGCTCGCATGTCAGCGATTTCGTCTGTCTCTGGTCACCCCCTGCTGTTTGACTCGCTCACGGGATTTCCGGCATGCGAATGGGTTGGCCGGGGCCGGCGCTCGAAGCAGGGCGGGCGAAAGGAAAGCCACCGGATCGATACGCAGAACCTGGTTGGGCCGACACGCCAATATAGGCATACCCCAACTTTGGCTGTCGCGTACCCCTGTGGCTATGGGGCTCTCGCTGTGTGAGCGACCACGAGCGTCTGGACGTGCCGTCCGGAAGATCGTGGTCGATACTATATAACATAGTGGTGGGAGAATGTCAGTAGAGGATGATCTGGGATAATCGAAGTCCAAGATGGTACATCGCACACAACACTGAAGCCACCGCTAACCGGGGTTTGAGGAGCGAGCTTGGCTGGAACGGTTGTGTGGCTGCTGGTTTGTTGCTACAATGCCCTTGTTCAGATACGGGGGAACGTCAGGGTGCCGGTATTCGACTCGAACGGCAAGCCCATCGCCCGGGCGATCGGGACGATCGTTTCCGTGGGACCCCGAAGCTAGCCGAGGGCGGCTTCTCAGCGATCCTATCGTGAGGTAGAAGTAGATGATTGTAGAGATGAGAAGGGGCGCTTCGCAGGAGCAGGTTGATCATGTTGTGGAAAGGGCACAGTCTTTCGGGTTTGAGGTCCAGTTGAACCTGGGCACGGACAAGACCGTTATCGCGATCCTGGGCAGCGACACGGGCAAGGCGTCAACAGATGTCTTTGCGGTCCTGCCGGGCGTGGTGGGCGTCTCCCGCATTATGAAGCCGTACAAACTCGCTTCACGCGAGTTCAACTCGCGATCGAGCAAGATCAAAGTGGGCGGCGTAGAGATTGGTGGCCAGAGGATCGTAGTCATGGCTGGCCCCTGCGCCGTAGAGAGTGAGCAGCAGCTCATGAAGACGGCCAGGGCCGTGAAGAAACTGGGCGGCTCGGTGGTCAGGGGCGGCGCCTTCAAACCCAGGACGTCGCCATTCGCTTTCCAGGGACTCGAGACGGAAGGGTTGAAGATACTGGCCAAGGTCAGACTTGACCTTGGCATTCCCGTAATCACCGAGGTAGTCGATATCCAGAACATCGAGCTGGTGGCCAAGCACGTTGACATTCTGCAGGTTGGGGCCCGCAACATGCAGAACTATGCGCTCCTCAAGGAACTGGGCAAGTTGAAGCATCCCATCCTCCTGAAAAGGGGGCTATCCGCCACTGTCACTGAGTGGCTTACTGCGGCCGACTATCTCCTGGCCGAGGGGAACAGAAAGGTGATCCTGTGTGAACGCGGAATAAGGACTTTCGAGGACAGCACAAGGTTTGCCTTGGACATCACTTCGATCGCTGTGGTCAAGCGTTTCAGCCATCTCCCCATCATCGTGGATCCCAGTCATGCTGCTGGCCACTCCGCGTACGTTCCGAGCATTGCCAAGGCTGCGATCGCAGCCGGTGCCGACGGAATCCTGGTTGAGGTCCATCCCAATCCGGAGGAAGCGTTGGTTGATGGCTTGCAGTCGCTGTCTGTCCCTGCGTTCGAGCGGTTGATGGCGGAACTCAGGCCCATCGCCGAAGCTGTGGGAAGACACCTCTAGGTGCTGCGTGCGAGCAGGTCTTGCCACTGACTGTTTATCCCGGAAGGTAGATCAGGAAGCCGGTGGTCCAGATTCCTATCGAGCTGGTAGGGGCTCAGGGCATCAGCGCTTGATAGGGCACAACGCGCCGACCCGGACAAACGGACGCCGGCATCATGGTCACGATGCCGGCGAGTACGCACGTTGCAATGGGAATCCGCCAGACTAGTTTGACGCTTGCCAGGCGGTGATTCCCTCATCGTCCACTTCTTCGACCGGTTGCTGGACCGATGTGTCCTTCTGGTACTTGGACGTCGAGCCAGCCATGCTCTTGAGTTTAATGCCCAATCTGGGGATTTCAGAGTATCCTGAGAGCATTACTACACCGGCCACGGAGTCCCAGCCGCGTATCGGGCAATCGCCGCCTCTCA
>JAZFSU010000076.1:0-2260 GCA_036446335.1 Dehalococcoidia bacterium
GCGGATTCTTCAGGTTGAGTCTCACAGACAGCTTGTTGAGATTGATGCTGTTGAAGACCGGAGAATTGTCAACGCCTTCGAACGACTTTCCGATCGTCAGCGTCATGTGCCTCGATGGATCGACGCGGGCCATGCTCTCTACCTTTATAACCTCGGCGCCCAGCAGCGCCAGCTGTCCCGTGGCGTACGCTCCTGCCCACAGCCAGCAGAAGTCCGCAACCCTCACACCTTCCAAAGCCAACCCACTCATTCTCGGAACCTCACTCCCCTTAGATAACCCCGGCCTCTCTCATCTTCACCAGGGCCTGCCTGTCATAGCCGAGTCGCTCACAAAGGACAAGCTCGTTATGCTCACCCAGCAGAGGGGCCGCACGTTCAGCCTTCCATGGTGTGCGCGAGAGCTTGTAGCCTGCCGTGGGGTACTTCAACCTGCCCGCCTCGGCATGCTCGATCTCGGCAAAGAAGCCCCGCGCCTCCATCTGGGGAGACTTGGCCAAGTCCTCTGCCGTATTGACAGGGACGGCCGCAATCGCGTTGCCCTGCAAGTGATGAAACAGATCGTCCTTTTTCTGCTTCCGAACCCACTCCTGAACACGTGGGGTTATCTCATCGCCCAGCAAATGACGATTGAGCCACTGCGAATACCTTTCGTCCTCGGCCCACGATGGATCGCCCATCACCCTGACCACGTCCCGCCATTCGCGATCCGTCAGAGCCGACATGTGAATGTAGCCGTCCTCGCACTCCATCGGCACCGGCATCAAGATGGGGCGCTTGATCCTGTCTCGCACCACTCCAACGTTCGGATACAAGGCCATCTCCAGCTGCACCATGGTCATCAGCACGTCCTGTTTGGAAACATCTACGTGCTGGCCGAAGCCACTGGCCTTCATCCGGTACGCCGCCGCCAGTGTGGCCATGGCAGCGCTCAGACCGCAGATGCAGTCCGGCTCCAGCCCGCCTCCCTGGACGGGTTCCCGGGTCAGGTCAGGCGATTGCATAGGGAGGAGGTAGCCTTCCCCACCGGAATGGAACGAGTTCAGCGCGTAGGCCTTGTAGTCACGGTAGGGCCCCGACTGACCGAAAGGTGTAATCGATGTCATAACCAAACGTGGGTTGATCTCTCTCAGTTCCTCGTAGGTCAGCCCCAATTCCGCCAGCGTCGACGGGGGATTGTCCTCCACCAGGATATCGGTCTCAGCCACCAGCTCCCTGAAGATCTTCCGCCCGCTGCTCGACGTCACGTCGAGAGTGATCCCAAGCTTGTTCGTATTGACATAAAGATACAGGCCGCTTCGTTCCGGATGAGGAGTGTCGCCCAGGAACGGGCCCCTTCTTCTCGCCTCGTCCCCAAACCCAGGGCGCTCGACCTTTATCACCTCGGCGCCAAGATCGGCCAGCAGCTTCGTGCAGTACGGCCCACACACGAGGCTGCCCAACTCCAGCACCTTCAGATGGCCAAGTGCGTGCTCAGACATATTGAATCCCCCTCAAACTAAATGCGGAATACGATGGAGGCAGTCCCACGCTGGCTCTCGCAACAGCCCGACCAACGGCCCTGTCTTGACGATGACAGGCATGGTGGCTTGGCCGGATCATTCGCCCCCGCCTCATGACCTGCCCTGCCGGATGCGCTCGCCCTTCACCGTCATCTCGTCCCAGTCCAAGCCCAACTGGGCTATCCACTTTCTATAGTAATCTTGCATGTCTTCCCAGGGGAGGTCCGCGTACTGGCCGTGATCTTCGACGTGCTCCATGTGAGGCCGACCGTCCTGGTCCAAGAGTGAGTCCTTGGCGTCGTTCATACCATCGAACTCGACTGGGACAAACCGGTTCTTGCGGCAAGTCGCCAGATCGTAGGCCGGGCTGACGTGAATCCACCTTCCCTCGATAAACAGCTCTGCATATCCGTGATACGGAAGCACGTTCACACCGCCTATCATGTCCTTGAAGCTATCGGACAGAAGATGGTCACGAACGTCAACGAACCCGATGCGTGCCGGGATGCCCACCGCGCGGCACAGAGCAACCAGCAGGATTGCTTTCAGCTGGCAGAAGCCATTCCCCGCTTCAAGCGTTGCGCTCGCCCTGTATCCATCGCGATCGTGAAGTGGTGCGTACGGGTTATGTCTTATTTCGTCCCGCACGAAGTAGAACAGGGCGACGGCTCTCTCCCGCTCCGTTGGCAGACCTTCGGTGAGCGCCCGTGCCTTCACTACTACAGCCTCACTATCGCAGTCAATGACTTCTGTGCATCTCA
>JAZFSU010000077.1:0-2251 GCA_036446335.1 Dehalococcoidia bacterium
GGCCGCCGGCCTGCGCGGTGCGGATGGCCTGATCGTGCTTCTTGACGTAATGGCGGGGGCTGGCCTAGAATACCTCGTGCGAAGAAGCAGTTCCAGTGGTGATGTGCACGTAGTAGCCGAGCTGTCAGGGTTCCGTCCGGAACGTGATACCCTGCTGACGATCGGGGTCTTCGATGGGGTCCACCTTGGTCACAGACTTTTGATCGAGAGGGTGATCCGGGAGGCTGGGGCACGTAGTCTGATGAGCGGCGTCGTGACGTTCAATGGTCATCCCAGGACCGTCCTGTCGAACGGCACCAGATTGGCGCGTCTGACTTCTCCGGAGGAGCGGACCAGTATCCTGAGATCGATCGGAGTCGACTTCGTTGTCCCCCTGACGTTCACAAGCGAATTGGCCGCCCTGACGGCTCGCGAATTCATCTCGCTCCTAATGGAGCACCTGCGGATGCGCGGCCTGATAGTCGGACCCGGTTTTGCCATGGGTCGCGGGAGAGAGGGCAACGTCGGTGCGCTGCAGAAGTTGGGGAACGAGATTGGCTTCACGGTGGAGGAAGTGGAACCTCTGGCAATGGAGGATTCGATAGTCAGCAGCACAGCCATCAGGGAGGCGCTCTCCCGGGGTGACATGAGGACTGCCTCCAAGATGCTGGGGCGCCATTTCAGCCTGAGTGGTTCGGTGGTTGGAGGGGAGGAGCGGGGCCGGGTGCTGGGATTCCCCACGGCCAACATCGGCGTAGATGGCGAGCAGGCACTTCCCTACGATGGCGTGTATGCGACTTTGGGCCATGTAGGCGATGAAGTATATAGGTCGGTCACCAATATCGGGGTAAGGCCGACGTTTGGCGAGGGGAAGCGATCGGTGGAGACGTTCCTCATGGATTTCGACGGAGACGTGTACGGGCGGGAGCTGACCATAGAGCTGGTCGAGCGGCTTCGGGGAGAGCTGAAGTTCGCTGACGCCGCGGAGTTGACGGCTCAGATCGGCAAGGATGCTGAGCAGGCAAGGGCTGTGCTGGGGTAGGGCCTTTGCGGAGCAGATGGTGAACGACAAGAACCTGGAGTATGTCCTGAGGCGCGGGGTTGCCGAGATCATAGTGGAACAAGAACTCGTGCATCTTCTTGAGTCTGGGGAGAAGCTGAGACTGAAGATGGGCTTCGACCCCAGCCGCCCCGACATTCACCTGGGGCATGTTGTGGGAATGAGGAAGTTGCGGCAGTTTCAGGATCTGGGGCATCAGGTTGTGCTTATTATCGGCGACTGGACTGCCCGGATCGGCGATCCGAGCGGTGCGTCGCAGACCCGCCCGATGTTGTCGGCGGAGGAGGTTGGTGCCAACGCGAAGACCTACATGGAGCAGTTCTTCAAGGTCGTGGACCGCGACAAGACGGAACTGCGCTGGCAGAGCGAGTGGTACGGCGACTTTGACCTGGCAAAGGTGATATGGTTGACCAGCAAGTTCACGGTGGCGCAGCTTCTGGCCAGGGATGACTTCAGCAAGAGGTATGCGGCAGGCCGTCCCATCGCCATCACCGAGTTGCTTTATCCGCTGCTGCAGGCCTTTGACTCTGTTGAGATCAAGGCAGACGTGGAGTTCGGCGGCATCGACCAGAAGTTCAACTGCCTCATGGGGAGGGAACTGCAGCACATCGTGGGGCAGACGGCCCAGCACGTTTTCTTCATGCCTCTCCTTGTCGGGACCGATGGCCGGCAGAAGATGAGCAAGAGCCTGGACAACTACATCGCCATAGAGGAGACCCCAGCGGACATGTACGGTAAGGTGATGTCCATTCCGGATGACCTCATGATGGACTACTTCGAGCTGCTCACCGATGTTCCTGACGAGGAGCTTGGGGAGCTGAAGCGGCAGCTCTCAGAAGGGGCCGTGAACCCTATGGTGGCGAAGAAGCTGCTTGCCGGGGTGATCGTGGGGGAGGTCCATGGTGCTGATGGTGTGTGACGGGGCGAAGAATATTTCGAGAAGACGGTGCAGGGGCGCGAGGAGCCGGACGACATGCCGCGGTTTCTGTTCAGCGTGGACGCTCAGCTGGTCGGCGAGGATGCTCAGCTGCGGTACGGCGCTTCGGCTGACATGATCGTGCCGCGGACGCTGTCTCCCAGTGAGCTAATTTCCTCTACTGGCTTGGCCAGCAGTCGCGGTGAGGCCAAACGATTGATATCTCAGGGCGCAGTCAAGATGAACCGTCGAAAGTTGTTGGATGATACTCCGATCAATCTGACAGACAACGATGT
>JAZFSU010000078.1:0-3542 GCA_036446335.1 Dehalococcoidia bacterium
AAGCAAGACAGACTGGCAATCCGCTACCTTGAGGAGATCTGCGAACGAGAACCCGAATTCAAGAAGGCCTTCGTTGCGCAAACATTCGAATTCAAGTGGTCGAAGCCAGATCTGGCCGCCGAAGCACGTGCCGATCTCGACGCCCTGATAACCAAGAAGGTGCGCGAGCACATCGTGGAGCATCCCGAAGTCATCAAGTCCTTTGCCGAGCAGGAAGTGCGGAACAGAACTAACGATATTTCGTCACCGGAGGAGCGCGAGCGTCGAACTCCTCTGGGACGCCTTCGGGAACAGGCCGAGTACTTCGAGGTGATGGACAAACTCGCGAAGACGGTCCGTGGTGGTGGTTCCTGGGTGGACGACGTGGGAGCGATTCTAAAGATGGTCATACCGATCGCCGCGGCCACCTTCCTTGGGGGGTCAGACGCGAGCAAGGACAAGTCTACAGTCCCAGCCATGCTCGGCGGTGCCGTCGTTCAGGTGCCAGAATCAGAATACCCGAGACTTGTCGAGGAAGGGAAAGTGGAGCCGGTGGGGGAGGTTCCCCAGCCCGAGAACGACATCGCCGACGAGGTGAATGCACCCCCCGCCGACGCGGAAGCCGGTCCGGACGCGCCGCCCGGCTCAGTCGAGGAAGAGCAGCCACCGACAAACGGCGCCGGCGAGGGTGACTAGCTCCGCGGGGTGCTGAACACCTCGTGCATTGCCTACATGAGCATTGGCGAAGCCGAAGACTACCGCTACTATTGGCAGGAGGAGTGGGGCAGTAGCTCTCCTTCATGGCTGGCCGAGGAGAACCCAGACTGGACGGGCAACTACAAGGTTCGATATTGGGATCCGGTATGGCAGCGGATCATCTACAGAGAAGACGATTCATATCTGCGGAAGATCCTCGATGCGGGGTTCGACGGTGTCTACCTCGACATCATCGATGCCTTCGAGTACTTTGAAGATCGATGAATAACCAAGGATTCCTGCTCAGCGCAACTTGCCTATGACTTGCTCCGGTTTGAAAGCCCTCTTGACCATATCTCCCCATCTCTATTCGTTTGCCAGTCTAACACATAGACTGGTGCCGTTTGAGGGGCGCGTTGACCATGGCTGGGGCAGAAGGTAGAATGAATCTTAATGACTCGGACAGGCTTTGATGCTGGGCAGCCACCAGGAGAGGGAAGATGGGATACGGCTGGATGGGAACGACTCTTGAAATCGACCTGACACAAGGCACGATTGAGAAAAAAGAGACTGCCCCCGAGTTGAGCAAGGCTTACCTGGGAGGCAAGGGCACTAACGCCAGGATATTCTGGGACAGGGTTCCTCCGGAAATTGACGCCTTTTCTGCGGATAACCTGTTGATAATCAGTCCCGGTGTCCTCACCGGCACCATGGTACCCAGCGCCAATAAGGGTGTCATCACCTTCAAGTCCCCCGCCACCGGATCGCATTATCATTCCAGTCTGGGGGGATTCTGGCCGGCGGCAATAAAGCACGCCGGTTACGATACCATAATCATTCGGGGCAAGTCACCGACCCCGGTCTACCTGTGGATCGACAACGACAAGGTCGAGCTACGCGATGCGGCCCATCTCTGGGGAAAAGGCACTTACGAGGCAAGGAAGGCCATTGCAGAAGAGCTGGACAACAGCGAAGTTGAGGTTGCCTGCATCGGCCCAGCCGGTGAGAGCAAGTGTTATGTGGCCAGCATAGAGACCAGCTTTGCGGCCAGCGCCAGCCGGGGCGGGCCTGGCGCCGTCATGGGGGACAAGAACCTGAAGGCCATCGCCGTATACGGAACCAGCGATGTCAACATTGCCAGGCCCCTCCGGCTGGCCGAGCTAGGCCAACAGATTCTTGACAGGGCCGGCTCGTACAAGGAAATGATGGACCATGCTGGGCTAGCGAGGGGAGTAGGCTACGGGGAGACAAAAGTCGGCTACTTTGGCAACATGAATGAGATGTATGAAGACCTGCCTCCGGATTCGGAGTTCAGACAAGAGATTGATGCTCTCCAGGAAGGGATCACGGACTGGATAGACAAGGCAGATACCGCGGCATCCTGCTATGGTTGTGGGGTCAAGTGCCGGCACGGATTTCCACTCCCCGGTGGCGGACACTACTACCTGAAGTGCGGGTCATGGTGTCAGTTCAAGACCGCCTTCAGGATAATCGATTTCGACTTCGATATGGAGTGCGGCAGATTATGCCAGCACTACGGGTTTGACATCTGGTCGGCTTCTCGCTCCATTGCGTTTGCCATCGACCTGTATGAAAAGGGCATTCTGACGAAGCAGGACACCGGCGGAATGCACCTGGAATGGGGGAATAAGGAAGTTGTCTTCTCTCTGATGGAGAAGATGAGTCGAAGAGAGGGTATTGGCGATATACTGGCAAATGGCGTCTACGAAGCGGCCCGTCAGATCGGCCGGGGTGCTGAAGAATTCGCTCATCACACAAAGAAGCTGGAGTATATCGGGCCTACCGCTTTGCTGTACCGGCCCTACAATGCGCTGACGCAGGCCATCAGCGACAAGGCGGACTTCACGCGCCTATCCAGTTCGGGTATCGGCACACCATCCGACTCTCTCGAAGAGAGGCAGGCATTCACAGAGGCGCCTCACTGGATCTATCCCGAGGAGTACAAGAAGTACTATCTTGCAGAAGACAGTCCTGATGGAGCCGACTACGAGGCAGCTTGCCAGTTTGCTGCCTATGACGATGAAACCTATACCATCCTTGACATGACGGGAATCTGCAGTTTCTGGTCGATATTTCTGCCTTATCCGTCTGTAAACAGTCGTGCCCTGATGGCGGACCTGGTGACGTGTGTCACCGGAATGGATACCAGCGAAGCTGAGTTGACGGTCATGGCCAGGAGGACGCTAAACCTGGTACGTTCGCTCAATCTACGATCGGGACTGAGGAGAAAGGACGATACGCTGGCCAAGGTGTTCTTCCAGGGTACCACAGCGTCACCGGAGAGGAAGTTGGACCCTGACCTGTTCAACAAGTGGATTGATAGATACTACGAACTCAAAGGGTGGGACAGCCAGGGTATTCCCACCAAAGAAACCCTGCAGGGACTGGAACTGGATTATGTTGGGCAAGACCTGGAACGAAGAGAGATCCTTCACGGTGTGAAGGATGAGGGGTTTGAGCCTCGGAAGGATTCATGACTTCTGAACTCCGCCGAGAGTATGCATCGGCCGGCAATTGCGGCGAATCCGGATAGCAGGGAGTTGAGCAACAATGCCTGAACCTATGGTGGACCTTATCTACAGCGCGTTCTGTCCCGACGGGATTCCCCAAGTACGGAAGTTGGCGAGGAAGCATGGCTTCCAGATACGCGAATACGACATATGGAATCTGGATGCCAGCGATCAGTCGTTGCCGCCTCATGTTCGGCAGAAGATCGGACTGGTCAGAAGCGGTGCGGAAGGGTTCGTCTCGGGCGCCTGCTTCATCGACGGCGAGGAAGTAGATTGGTGGCCAGGCTTCGAGAAGGCTTTTGCATCTGCCAGGGAGAACGCCGATGGCTGAGACAA
>JAZFSU010000079.1:0-4284 GCA_036446335.1 Dehalococcoidia bacterium
AGCCTGTTCTCCCCGGGTCGAATCGGCACTATGGAGTTGAAGAACCGCATCGTCTACCCGCCGATGGGGACCAATGCCTGCACCTTCGAAGGAGAGGTCACCGACCGATTGAAGGCGTATCACGCAGCGCGAGCAGCGGGCGGCGTCGGCCTCGTCATTGTCGAGAACGCAGGTGTTGACACCCACATGGAAGGGCCGAATAAGGGAAGCGGAGCGCGATTGCCCTTCGGACTGAATATCGACGAGGACAGGTTCCTCCCAGGATTGCGCGAGTTGACGCAGACCATCAAAGACAACGGCGCCAAGGCAGCTCTACAGCTTTACCATGGCACGTTGTGGGCTTTGCCTCCACAAAAGCCAGTGTTCGGAGCGGAGTTGCCGCGTGAGCTCCCCGAGGAGGCTATCAAGGAGTTCACACTTCGTTTCGCAGAAGCTGCAAAACGGGCCAAGGATTCCGGGTTCGATGCCATAGAGATCCATGGCTCCAACATCAATCTGCAGACACAGTTCCGAAATAGCGTCTGGAACACGCGAACCGACAAGTACGGTGGCAGCGTGGAGAACAGGGCGCGATTCCTGTGCGACACTATCAAGGCTGTGAGGAACGTGGTGGGCAAAGACTTCCCCTTGTGGTGCCGGATCAGCCTTTTCGAGGTATTCTACACGGCGGGCGGCAGGGTAGCGGAGTATGGCGTGAGCATCGAGGACACTCTGGCGCAGGCGCCTATGTTCGTAGATGCCGGAGTCGACGCCATTCACCTGTCTGCCTTCGGATTCTACGACTATTCCATAATCTATCCGACCATCTCGCCAGTCCCGCCAATGAATGCCGCAACCTACCTCGACATGATCGAGAAGGCCAAGAAGGCGATCAGCGTGCCCGTGATAGGTGTCGGCAGAATGTCTCCCGAGGCCGGGGACTTGGCCATCAAGGAAGGCAAGCTCGATTTCGTAGCGATCGGCAGAGCACTACAGACCGATCCTGAGCTGCCGAACAAGGTAGCCGCGGGAAACAGGAAGGACGTCGTCCCGTGCATCGCCTGCAACCACTGCTTTGAGACGCTATCGTGGTCGGACGGTGTGGTCTGTCCCATCAACCCGGCCCTGGCCAGAGAAGAGGAACGCCGGATCACGAAGGCGGACAAGACTAAGAAGGTTGTGGTCGCGGGTGGTGGCCCGGCAGGCATGTCAGCAGCGTGGGTAGCCGCCATGAGGGGGCATGACGTGACCCTGTACGAGAAGGAGAATAAGTTGGGCGGGCAGCTGGAGGCAGCTTCCATTCCACCTCACAGAGGAATACTGCGCTCCGCTACCACCTATCTGACAAACCAACTGGAGAAGCACAGCGTCAAGGTCGAGCTTGGGAAGGCGCTGACACCCGAGGAAGTCGACAAGCTCAAGCCGGACGCGGTCGTTGTCGCCACCGGAGCCAGCCCGGCCATACCCGAAGACATTGGAGGGCTGAACGAACACCCGAGCGTGGTAACTGCAGTCGACGTCCTTCTCGGCAAGGCGAACGTAGGAGACAAGGTAGTCATAATTGGCGGGGAAAGGGTCGGCTGCGAGACCGCCGAGTTCCTTGCGGACAAGGGCAAACAGGTCACGGTCACCAAGAGGGGACAGTACATGGCCGACAAGATGAACCCTGATATGCGGCTGCTCCTGGTCGACAGGCTGAAGGAAAAAGGGGTTCGCCTGCTCACGAACGTGATATACATGGGCGTGACCGAGACCGGTGTGAATATCCACGTGCGGGGCGGTGTAACGTCGATGGCGGAAATCGCGGCCGACGCCATGAAGAACCTGCCCGCGGACACCATCGTGATCGCGGCCGGGGCGAAGCCGAACAACGATCTGGCGCAGGCCCTTGATGGCAAGGTCGCCGACCTGCGCAGCGTCGGCGACTGCGTCGAGCCGAGACGGCTGCTGGAAGCAATACATGAGGGCTGGCTCGCCGCCAGCGAGATATAGGGAGGAACTTTCGATGGCACAGCTGAAACTGGACGACCTCAAGTTCGACCACCTCGCCATCGTGGTCAAGGACATAAACAAGGCCGTCGACTTCTATAGCAAGGCGTTCGGGCTGAACTTCGAAGAGGTCGCGGAACACGCGCTGCCCCCTGACGTCATAACCAGGGGCAAGCCGACCCCTTATACGATGAGGGTAACCTTCGCCCCGATGGGGCCGATTAGGCTGGAACTCGTGCAAGTCGTCGAAGGTGAGTGCCTTTACGCTGAGTTCCTCCGGGAACACGGCGAGGGCGTACACCATCTGGGCTTCGAGGTGGCCGACCTCGAGAAAGAGGTCGCAAACGCCGAGGAGCAGGGGCTCGAGATGATCTGCCACCTCAAAATGGTAGGCATCATGGCGTTCGCCCACTTCGATCCCGGCAAGACGAACGGCACCAGGATCGAACTGGTGCAGGAGAACGTCCGCGAGAGGATCATGGCAAAGCTGGCCGAGCAGTCCTAGCCGCTGGTTTCAGCCCCAGACGTCTGGCGTAGGTGAAGGCATGGTGGCATGATCAGGACAGGGGGAGCCCGTCAAACACGCATGAAGCGCGCCGGGTTCCCCCCCTTGTCTTCCCTTTTTGAAGCATGCACAGCAGCGTAGGGTGGGTAAAATGAAATAGAACCACACCGCATGGAGCCCTGGGGGCGGCGGGTTTCGCCCGGCTCCACCCACCTTACGGACTTCCCTTTTTGAAGCGTGCACAGCAGCGTAGGGTGGGTGAAATGCAATGGAACCCACCACGTCAAGCCTCGGGGGCGGTGGGTTTCGCTCGGCTCCACCCACCCTACGGACTTGGCAGTGGCGGTAAACCGGAGCAGAGTATAGGGTGGGTGAAATGAAATGCAACCCACCGCAAGGGGCCCGTTCGTCTCGGTGGCCAGAGAAGCTGGAACCTGAGGAATCGACCCAGGGGGAGAAGAGGAAAAGATGCCCCGGCCCAAGAGTATGTTCGTCTGCCAGCAGTGCGGGAGTGAAAGCCTCAAGTGGCTGGGCCGCTGTCCCGGCTGCGACCAGTGGAATACATATGTAGAGACCGCAGCCAAGCGTTCCGCCACCGCAGGACCGTCAACGCAGGCTCAGGAACTCTCCCAGCTACCCGCGAACTCCGTTCCACGTCTCGCTCTGCCTCTCTCTGAGTTCAACGCAGTGTTGGGCGGGGGCATTGTGCCCGGCTCAATGGTCCTGCTCGGTGGCGACCCCGGCATCGGCAAATCAACGCTCCTCCTCCAGGTGGCTGCTATGGCGGCCCAACTCGATCAGAAGGTGCTCTACGTTTCCGGGGAGGAGTCGGTACATCAGATCAAGCTGAGAGCCGACCGGCTGGGGATTCAGGGGAACGGGCTCTTCATTCTGCCCGAGACCGATCTGAGCTGCATCATTGAGCGAGGACAGGACATTGCGCCCCGGCTGGTGATAATTGACTCCATTCAAACGATGCATACTGGCGACACATCCTCCGCAGCCGGCAGCGTCGCCCAGGTCCGGGACTGCACCCTCAAGCTCATGCACTGGGCCAAGTCGACGAACACACCCATCTTCCTGGTCGGGCACGTCACAAAAGACGGGTCCATTGCCGGGCCCCACACCCTTGAGCACATCGTCGACGTCGTGCTGTATCTTGAAGGGGAGCGCTTTAGCGCATACAGGCTCCTCCGTGGCGTGAAGAACCGCTTCGGCTCCACCAACGAGGTGGGCGTCTTCGAAATGAGAGATGAGGGGATGATCGAGATATCCGACCCCTCCCGGGTCTTCCTCTCGCAGCGCTCGCGGGAGGCTATAGGCTCGGTGATTGTGCCCACGCTCGAGGGCACGAGACCGCTGCTCGTGGAAATCCAGGCGCTCACCAGCCCCACCAGCTTCGGATTGCCTCGCCGCAACGCCAACGGCCTCGACTATAACCGCCTGCTGATGATCACGGCCGTCCTCACCAAGAGGGCGAGGATGGCGCTCGGCAATCAGGACATCATCACTAACGCTGTCGGCGGAATCAGGGTAAACGAACCTGCGGCAGACCTGGGAATCGCCCTGGCCATAGCGTCAAGCCTCCGCAACGCGAGAGTCAACCCCGACCTCGTCGCGATTGGGGAAGTCGGCCTCAGCGGGGAATTGAGGGCAGCATCCCAGCTCGAGAGGAGGCTGGCCGAGGCGGCCAAGCTCGGCTTCACGGCCTGCCTGCTTCCGCCGGCGGACTCTGAACGGAAGCTGCCTCCCGAAATCGAGCCCATCACCGCCAGCTCGTTGTCGCAGGCAATAAAACTGGGCCTGGAAGG
>JAZFSU010000080.1:0-3294 GCA_036446335.1 Dehalococcoidia bacterium
TCGTTTTCCTATCAAGTTGTGCGCGACATGGAAGATGCCGAACTTGCAAGACAGAAGGCCCAGGCTTTGGGCATTGGCGTTCCTCCCGAAGCGGTGACGGAGACGATCGACGAAGTTCTGCTGGCCTCAGATCCCAGCCAGGGAAACCTCACGCTGACACAGCGAGGCGAAACGTATCAGCGATGGCTGCAGTACGTCGACCTGTCCGAGACGGAGTACCGCCGGATCATCGAGGCAGATCTGCTTCGCGAGGAACTGCTTGAGTATTTCAAGGAGCAGGAGGTACCTCCGGAGACAGAGCAAGTTCATCTCCTCACTATTGCACGCGACACCGAGGAGGAAGCACATGCCGCACTTCGGCAGCTTCTCAACGGAAACGCTACCACAGCTCAGGAGCTTCTCGAAGGCGACAGGGGCTGGGTGCCGCGAGGACTCTACCCTGAATTCGATGGCTATGCCTTCGACCTGGGGGTCGGGAACACCAGTCAACCTATCCAGACCATCGGAGGGTACAACATAATCAAAGTTTCCGAAATCGATGAGAGCAGGACCATTGATGACCAGCATCGCGATATCCTCGGCCCTCGCGCGTTCGGTGAATGGCTCACGCAGGCGAGACTAGATGGGGTTGTCGGGTATCTGAACGATGATATGATTGACTGGGCCATCGACCAGATCGAGTAGCACGACAATGACAGAGGTGACGAAGAGAGAAGGCATCAGCGTTGGTCTGATTGGCCTGGGCGTGGTTGGCAGCGGGGTAGCGCGGGTACTCCTGGAGAAGGCCGACATGATTGCCCAGCAGGTCGGGGCGCCTCTCCAACTAAAGAGGGTCGCCGATCTGGACGAGGCCAAGGGGAATTCCTCGCTGATTCCGCCTCATGTCTTCACCACCAATGCCCGCACCATTCTCGAGGATCCCGAGATCGATATTGTGGTCGAACTGATCGGAGGGGAAGCGCCTGCACAAGGCTTCATCAGCGACGCAATCGAACGCGGGAAGTACGTAGTCACGGCCAATAAGGAACTCCTGGCCAAACACGGCCCCGAACTCCTCGCATTGGCGGACGAACACCGGGTAGGCCTCTTCTACGAAGCCAGCGTTGGCGGAGGTATTCCGGTGATTGCCCCGCTCAAACGAAACCTCCAGGTCAACAGCATCTCGGCGATCCACGCCATCATCAATGGCACCACTAACTACATACTGACCAGGATGGAGAAGGAGGGACTTGAGTTCTCGGCCGCTCTCAAGGAAGCCCAGGATCTGGGATATGCTGAGGCCGATCCCACGAGCGATGTCGAAGGATACGATGCAGCCTACAAGCTGGCTATTCTCGCCACACTGGCGTTTCGCGTCGATGTTCGCGCAAAGGATGTCTATCATGAGGGCATATCTCGATTGGCATATCAGGACTTCAGGTACGCCAAGGAGTTGGGGTATGCAATAAAGCTACTTGCCATCGCCAGGCAAGAGGACGACTCTATCCAGGTGAGGGTCCACCCCACTTTCGTTCCGGAGGGGCTCCTCCTCGCCAAAGTCGACGGGGTCTTCAACGCCATTCAGATCGATGGCGACCTGACCGGCCCTGTAATCTTCTACGGGCGTGGTGCTGGTTCTCTGCCCACGGCAAGCGCCATCATCGCCGACACAATACAGGCTGCACAGAGTATCCGCCTTGGGCTTCAGCCAAGGCCTCAGCCCAAGCTCGACCTTTCAAAGAAGGTCACACCCATGTCCGATCTCCGCACCCGCTACTACATGCGACTCACGATAGCCGATTCGTCAGGCGTGCTGGCGCAGTTTGCCCAGGTGCTGGCCGCCCACTCGATCAGCATCTCCTCGGCTATACAGACAGAGGCTGACCAGAGTGCGAAGACCGCCGAGATTGTCGTCATGACCCATCCTGCACAAGAGGCGGCCGTGCAGAGATCGCTTGAGGAGATGCGAGCTCTGGAGACAGTCAAGGAGATCGGGAATGTAGTCAGGGTCGAAGACTGGGGGACAGAATGAGAGAGTGCCTTCTTGAGAAGTTTCGTGACTTCCTCCCGGTCACGCCCACGACCCCTGTCATAACCATCGGCGAGGGCGACACGCCGTTGATCAAGTCCGAAAGCCTGGCGAGAGAGATCGGCTGCGGCGAGCTTCATTTCAAGCTGGAGGGATGCAACCCAACAGGCTCATTCAAGGACAGAGGGATGGTCGTCGCCGTCGCCAAAGCACTTGAGGATCAGAAGACGGCTATTATCTGTGCATCGACGGGCAATACCAGCGCCTCGGCTGCCGCATTTGGAGCCAGATTCGGGCTGAGGACAATCGTCATTGTCCCCAAGGGGAACATCGCCGTTGGGAAGATGGCCCAAGCTCTCGCCTATGGCGCCACGATCCTGGAAATCGACGCCGGCTTTGACAAGGCTCTCGAATTGGTCCTAGCCCTGACTGAGAAGCACCCAATCACCCTTGTCAACTCCCTCAATCCGTACCGCATCGAAGGACAGAAGACCGCAGCTTTCGAGATCGTTGACGCTCTGGGGGCCGCCCCTGACTATCTATTTGTTCCAGTCGGAAACGCAGGCAATATCACTGCCTACTGGAAGGGTTTTCTCCACTACAAGCAGGCAGGCAGAATCAGCGAGACTCCCAAGATGATGGGGTTCGAGGCTGAAGGCTCAGCTGCCATCGTGAGGGGGCAAGCGATTGCGGAGCCTACCACAGTTGCCTCTGCGATACGCATCGGCAATCCAGCCAGCTGGGAGGGAGCAGTAGCCGCCCGAGATGAGTCCGGCGGAGTCATCTCATCTGTCACCGATGACGAGATCCTGAGCGCTTACAAACTTCTTGGCGCCAGGGAGGGAATCTTCGGCGAGCCCGCGTCATCGGCATCCCTAGCCGGCCTGATCAAGCTAGCGAGGAACGGCCTGAACTTCTCGGCGAAAAGGGTGGTCTGCGTGATCACCGGAACAGGCCTCAAGGACCCGGACACGGCAAGTCAGTGTGCGCCCCCTCCAACGCAGCTGCCTGCAAACCTTGAGGCAGTGGAGAACACGATAATCGACCAGTAAATTCCCGAGAAGCCGACCTGCCCCATGTGGGATGATCACTTCAAGGCAGAAACCCATGATAGACAAGTCCGCAATCGAGCTAGCGGTCACAAACATAATCAAGGCCATCGGTGAAGATCCCAGTCGCGAGGGCCTCACCGGCACGCCAAGACGAATTGCCGAGATGTATTCCGAGCTCTTCTCCGGGATCACCCGTGACCCCAAAGATGACCTTCAGGTCGGCTTCGAAGAGGG
>JAZFSU010000081.1:0-5514 GCA_036446335.1 Dehalococcoidia bacterium
AAGACGGCGACAAAGCTGATTCAGGCGTTCGGGAGTGTCGAAGGGGTGTACGAGCACATAGGGGAGGTAGCGCCGGAGAGGATACAGAGGCTGTTGATCGAGGGCGAAGGGCTGGGAAGGCAAAGCAAGGAACTCGCTACCATAGTCACGGATATGGCGATGGAGTTCGACCTGGCCGCGTGCCACGTCAGTGCTTACGAGCGAGCCAAGGTTGCGGAGCTATTCCGTGAGCTGGATTTCTCGAGCCTCCTGTCCAAACTGCCTGAAACAATGGTTGGTGAGGAGGAGCCTGAGCAGGGACATATTCAGGCGGACAGAGGAGCCGTTGACTATAGGATCGTGGACACAGTCGAGTCGCTCGACGAAGTAATCGGCGTTCTCTCACAGGCCGAATCATTCGCCATTGACACCGAGACGACGGGGCTGGATCCGAGGCAGGCGGCGCTGGTCGGCATCTCGCTGTCCGCCGGGCCGGGCAGGGCATGGTATCTGCCCCTGGGCCATGCATCGGGGGATCAAGTCCCTTTGCCCGAGGCCGTGTCAAAGCTCAGGCCGCTCCTGGAGAATCCCCGAATACTCAAAGTAGCTCAAAACGGCAAGTATGACCTCGCCGTTCTCCTCAAGTGCGGGTTGACGGTGGTGAACCTGGGCTTCGACACCATGATCGCCGCTTACCTGCTTGGTGAGAAGTCCTTCGGGCTCAAGGCCCTCGCCTTCTCAAAGCTCGGCGTCGAAATGGTGCCCATAGGCGACCTGATCGGAAAGGGAGCGAAGCAGATCTCGATGGCCTGGGTGGATATCCCCAGGGTCGCGGACTACGCTTGTGCTGACGCCGACATGACCTTCCGATTGTACGAGCTTCTGGGCCCTGATCTCAAGGCCCACGGGCTGTGGGACCTGTTCACCAAGGTTGAGATGCCGCTGCTTCCGGTGCTGCAGCGCATGGAGGCCAACGGCGTGGCTCTCGACGCTCCGAGGCTGCGAGAGATGTCCTGGAGCATGAGTGAGAAACTGGCAGGGCTGGAGAAAGAGATATATGAGTGCGTCGGGCACATGTTCAACGTGAACTCGACCCAGCAGCTGGGATCAGTGCTCTACGAAGAGCTTGGGCTCCCTCGATCAAAGAAGACCAAGAGCGGGTACTCCACCGAGGCGTCGGTCCTCGAGGGGATGAAGGGCATGCACCCCGTTATCGAGTGCCTGCTCGAGTACCGGCAGCTGTCGAAGCTGAGATCGACCTACGTGGATGCCCTCCCTGCCATGATCGATCCCAATACCGGCAGAATACACACTTCATTCAACCAGACCGGCACCTCCACGGGCAGGCTTTCCTCGAGCGATCCCAACCTGCAGAACATCCCGGTGCGCACGGAGGAAGGGAGACAAGTGCGGAAAGCGTTCATAGCTCAGGACGAATCATCCGTGCTGCTGGCCGCGGACTATTCTCAGATCGACCTCCGTGCCCTTGCGCATCTCTCCCAGGACCCCCGGCTTCTCGCTGCATTCTCCCAGGACGAGGACGTTCATACTACTACTGCCTCACAGGTGTTCGGAGTGGCTCCGTCGGAGGTCACGTCCGGTATGAGGAGGGTGGCCAAGACGGTGAATTTCGGTGTGATCTACGGGATGAGCTCGTATGGGCTCGAGAAGGCTACCGAGCTGTCCCGGGAGGAGGCGGCAGGGTTCATCAAGGCCTACTTCGAGAAGTACAGCGCGGTCGAGGACTATCTTGCCGCCACGAAGCGTGAGGCGGCAGACAGGGGGTATGTCCAGACGATCCTGGGCAGGCGACGCTACATCCCGGAGATCAAGTCGTCCAATGGCCAGGTGAGGATGTCGGCCGAGCGGATGGCGATCAACATGCCGGTGCAGGGAACCTCGGCAGACATAATCAAAGTGGCGATGATCCAGCTTCAGGGGGAGATGGACGCGAGGGGAATGGGAGCGAAGATGATCCTCCAGGTGCACGATGAACTCCTTTTCGAGCTGCCAAGTGGGGAGGTAGAGGAACTCACTCGCCTCGTGTACGCTATCATGCCCAAAGCGCTGGAGCTGAGCGTCCCGCTCAAGATCGACGTCAAGACGGGCAGGAACTGGGACGAGATGGAGTACCTGAAGGCATCTGGAGACTAAGGAGACTAAGCGGAGAGAGCAAGTATGCCTGAGCTGCCGGAAGTAGAGACCATTAAGAACGACCTTCGCCCTGAGGTGGAAGGCCGTTCTTTCACTGATGTGTCCATCTTCTGGCCGAGGATGGTGCTCCGGCCCTCGGTCGAGGAATTGCAGCGGCGGCTTCCCGGCAGGACGATACACGAGGTGGCCAGGAGGGGCAAGTATCTCATATTCCGCCTGGACAGCGGAGAATCGCTCGTGATCCATCTGAGGATGACCGGCGCCATTCTGCTCGGGGGCACGGCCGACGCCCCGGCCGAGCGCGGCCCGTACGTGCGAGCCGTCTTTCGCCTGGAGGATGGCCGGGAGCTTCAGTTCTGCGATAAGCGCAAGCTGGGTACCGTGTCACTCATGCCAGACGAGGGCGAGCTGGACGGCAAGCTGGGTCCTGAGCCTTTCGACGATGGCTTCACGGCGAAGGTATTGGGCCAGAGGCTGGCCGGGCGTAAAGCGCCTGTCAAGGCTGTGCTCTGTGAGCAGAAGCTTGTTGCAGGTATCGGCAACATGTATGCTGACGAGGCCCTGTTCTTCGCCTGCATCCACCCTTTGAGGCAGGCAAACACCTTGTCAGCGGAAGAGGTCGGAAGGCTGCACGAGGCCATCCGGCAGGTGCTCAGCACCGGCATCGCGAATTCGGGAGCCACTTTCAGCGACTACCGCCGTCCCAGCGGCCAGGCCGGCAGCCAGCAGCACGCTTTCTACGTAGCACACAGGGGTGGGCAGACCTGCAAGATCTGCTCCACCCCTATCGAGCGTATCGCTGTTCGCAATCGGGGCACCTACTACTGCCCGTCATGCCAACGGCTGTCTACTTGTTCTTGAAGAGCGGTTTCCTCTTCTCCTTGAAGGCAGCTCCGGCCTCCGCACTGTCCTCCATGCCCCTCAGGTTCTGCTCCAGCGCCTGGCCGAATACCCTGGCCAGCTTGGGCTCCATGTGGGCGCCGCGCTTGATTATCTCTTTGAAGTTCCAGACTGCGCGGGGAGCAAGGGACACCATGCGGTCTGCCCATTCCATGGCTTCGTCCATGAGCTTGTCCGCGGGCACGACCCTGTTGAAGAAGCCCATCTCGTAGGCTCGCTGCGCCGAGACCCTCTTGTCGCCCCAGAGCACGAGCTCCATGACATGGCCAATGTTCATGTGAAGCGTCAGGTCGCGGATCCAGCTCGCCGGCATGTTCCTCATCGCCTCCGCGACGCCGAACTCCGCATGGTCCGCCGCGATGCGGATATCGCAGTCATGGGCGATCAGGGCCCCGCCCGCGATGCAGTGCCCGTTGATTGCAGCTATGACCGGCTTCCAGACGTCTTCCGGGCCGAAGGCGGGGATTCTGAAGGCTCCCGGCCTCTCCACCTTCGGCGGAGTCAGCAGGTCCGCTCCGGCGCAGAACGACTTGTCACCGGCCCCGGTTATGATGGCTACGCGGGACTCCTCATCGGCCTGATATGCCTTCCAGGTGTCCTCGAGGTCGTACATCATGTCAAGGGTCAGAGCGTTCCTCTTTTCAGGGCGGTTCAGCGTTATGATCCAGATTCTCCCGCCCTCCTTCTTCTCGATGAGCAGTTCGTTTTGTTCTTCGGTCGTCATACGATATCTTCCTCCCAAGTCAAGTATAGGTTTCGTTATGGCGTTTGCCCCGGCCCGGTGACCGATCGCCACAGCTCCGGTTGAGCGACCCGAGGCCAGCGCCTAGTGACGCATGTGATCTGAATCACCAAGCAATTATTATAGGCAAGCGCAGCCGTTCGCGTCAAATCTGCCCGCGGCTGGTGCCATCTCCGGCACGCTGCGTCTCCCGATGGAAAGCGCTCTATGGCGACCGTAGTACCATTTTCCCAGCCGAACTCACCGGAAAGAGCCATTGTGTACGCGCGAGTAGGTATGCTAGTGTTCGAGCATGCTAGCATACCCGATACTACGTGAGGGTCGAGAGTAGGACGATGCTGCAGTTCGACCGCATCGGCGTTCGAGGTGATGGAGACTGCTGGCACGAGGAAGTCCTCCGGGTTCGCGAGGAATCCAGGTTGCGCCGACGGACAACGGCCATAGAACAGGGGGTGCCCGTCCGCGCCAACGCAGTCAACTCCCATACCCCAGGTGAGAGAGCGCGACATGGCGAAATGAAGCAAGCCAGCCGGAGGGATGTGACATGAGGCACGCGAGCAGCGGCCGCAAGCTCATGCCGGGTACACTGGTGCTCATCTCGGTCGCGCTCGCCGCGATCTTCTGGGCCCTCGACAGCCTCATGGACGTCTACGTCTTCGACGAAGCCGCTAGCCTGTCAGGGGCCCTTCTTGTCAACCCGATGGAGACGTTTATGCGCTCGATGATGGTCTGCCTTTTCATCGCGTTTGGCTTCTATGCCCAGCACATGATCAACGGGCGCAAACGGGCGGCTGAGGCACTGCGAGATGGCGAGGAGAAGTGGCGTTCGCTGGTGGAGAACTCCTCCGATTTTATCGTAATCCTGGATCGCGACGGGACAATTCGGGCCATCAACCGCACAGCACACGGCTTCACTGCCGATGACGCAATTGGGAAGAGCACGTATGATTTCATTGATCCCAAGCATCACTCCGTCGTGAAGGAGATCATAGAGGGGGTCTTCCGGACCGGCCTTCCGGGCCTCTACGAGACGGAAGGGGCAGGGCCCGACGGAGACATCTCGTGGTATGAGACGCAAGTGGTGCCGCTCAAGATAGAGGGGCGGGTCGCAGCCGCGATGCAGATCTCTACCGACATCACCCTGCGCAAGCGTCTTGAAAAGGATGAGGAGTTGTTCCTATCAGCCTACGGTGAGCACAGCCAGATCCTCAGCCAGTTCTACGTGGAACTCGAAGCGGCGAAGAAAGCTCTGCACGAGAGCGAGGAACGATACCGTTGCGTTGCCGAAACCGCAAATGATGCCATTATCTCCTCTGACGATCGCGGCAACGTTATTCTGTGGAATCGAGGGGCCGAGGAGACGTTCGGCTATTCCAGCGAGGAAATGATCGGCCAGCCGCTCGAGCTCATTATCCCGGAGGAGTTTCGGGAGACTTTTAACGAGGGCTTCGGAATGATTATCTCGGCGGGTGGTTCGGACTACGGAGCCACTCGTGTCGAGACGGTGGGGCTGAGAAAGGACGGGACGCGGGTCCTGGTTGAGATGTCCGTTGCATCCTGGCGGGCTGGCGAGAGTGTGGCCTTCACCGCGATCGTCCGGGATATCACGGAGCGCAAGCAGGCGGAAGAAGAGACCAAGCTTATGGCCCTCTTCGCCGAATTGAATCCCGCACCGGTCCTTCGGTTCGATGAGGATGGCCGGGTGCTCATGGCGAACAAAGCTGCACACGAGTTGCTGG
>JAZFSU010000082.1:0-10536 GCA_036446335.1 Dehalococcoidia bacterium
TTCCCGCATCACTCGGCCGCTTGCCAGCGGCACCGCGGAGGACAAAACGTGCGATCCATCGCAGGGGCTGGCAGTGTGGCCCTTAGCGTCATTGCCCCTATCGAGCGCGTGTCATTCCTGCGGAAGCAGGAATCCAGGCAAGGGGAACCTTGGACTCCCGCTTTCGCGGGAGTGACGCAGGAGAAGCACCGGAAGCATCAATGGTCTGTTTTCGGGGGAATGACATGGGCGCAGCGCCCGTTCAAAGCATCAGCGGTCTGTTCTCATAACGGTGACAACAAACATGTCGTCTCGCCGATCCGCGGGATCAAGGTCCACCGCTTCGACTGTTTCCGGCAGGCTCATTGTGATATACTTCGCGGTTGGAGACACAGAGATGCCGCTGGACTTGACCCGGGTAGTAGCCCAGATCGAAGGGATGGCAGCAACCCTGCAGGCAGAGGAGCAGGAGCGGGGACAGCGCCTCAGTCACGCTCTGGAGACGCTCCGTCACCAGTCAGCTGACCTCGACTCTCTGAAAAAGAAGATCGCGCGCAGGAAGACCAGTTGGCTGGTGGCCGGAATAGCTGACGGCCTGGTCGACCGTCACGTGCCTCCGCCCTGTCCCTCCGACTTCGCCGTGATCGCCACGGACGGCTCGCAAATCGACGTTGACCGGCAAAGCGCGGCGCGATGCTGCCTGATCAACGTTGGCAGCATCATCCTGCGCTACGGCCTCAGTCCGGACGCCGTGCTGCGCAGCCAGCCCACCCTCTACGCTGGCTACGAAGAACTCACCATAGCGGACCCGTCGAGCAGCAGCGAGCAGCCTGTACAGGGAGCCCTCCTGGGCATCAAGCGAGCGGTTGCCGAATGCCTGGTCCTGGCGGAGCTGGGCGAAGAGCTTCCACCCCAGCTGCCGGCCCTTGCCCTGCTTGATGGTACGCTCATCCTGTGGGGGCTGGCCGGAAAAGCCTATGATGAGTACGTCAAGAGGGAGCTGCTCGACAATGGCTTCCTCATGGCCCTGGACAGAATCAATGGTGTCAGCCAGAAGACGGGCCTGGCCCTGGCCAGCTACATCAGTTCCACCGGCAGTACGGAGGTAGTAAACACACTGCGCGTAGCTGTGTGTCCTCACGAAACACCAGATTGCGACCGCCACTGTTCGGGACGGGCAGCCCCTTCGAAGAGAGAGTGCGACGCCGTTGCCGGTCTGCGTGACCGCCACCTGTTCTCGGCGCTTCTGGAGCCCGGAGAAAGGTCGGCAACATTCCTCAGTTTATCCTCAGTAGTACAAGACAGCTACAAGGAGCACGAGGTTCGCTTCTTCTACCTCAAGGTCGAGGATGAGATCGCCAGGGTGGAATTCCCGCGCTGGGTGGAGGAAAGGGGCCTGGTTGACTTCGTCCACACCATCGTCCTCGACCAGTGCCGTCGCGGCCATGGCTACCCCCCTGCCCTCAGCGAGGCACACGAGCAGGCAGTACTGACCGGAGCAGACCGCGAGCAGTTCCAACGCTTGGTCGAACTCGCTTTGACCAACAGACGCTTGTCGGCGACAACCTCAGCGAAAAGCAGGAGCAAGCGCTCCAGATGGGTTTGAGACCGCCAAGGAGAAGGCAACCATGTTCGAACGGATCAGCGTCACCATCTCCCGGATGTCGGCCGGGATTGTGAAGATGTTCCGCAACGGGCACATCACGATCAGAGAAGGCGTACCGTCCGATGCAAGAGACTTCGCTGATCTCGTCCTGCTTTCATCCCCGGCTCTCTTTCCGGCCCTCTATGGCGACGATGTGAGCGACATGATGCGACGCATGTATCGCAGGCCTCGCAATCTGTTCAGTCACGATCACACGTATTTCGCTGAACTCAGCGGAAAAAGGGCCGGGATGCTGCTTGGCTACTCATGGCAGAGCAAGAAGCAGCAGGATTTGCGGACAGGATTGCTGCTCCTCAGGGAAATGAAGCTCCGTTTCATCTTCAGACTTCCGGCCCTTCTCAAGGCCAGGAATGCCATAGGGATGGTGAACGAAGGGGAGTACTATATCAGCAACCTCGCCACGTACACGAGCTATCAGTCCACTGGAATAGGGACCAGGTTGATTCACGAGGCGGAGAAGCAAGGGAGAAAAGGCGGGGCGGCAAAAGTGACGCTGGATGTGGAAATCGAGAACACCAACGCGATCGAGCTATATCGCAAACTTGGCTTCGCCATAGACCGCGAATCATCTCTGCGGCTGCGAGGTGGAAAGCTCTTTGAGTTCTATCGAATGAGCAAGCAGCTGTAGTCGCTGTTGGGCGCATCTGTGCGCCAAACGGTTCTACGTCAATAAGTGTGAAAGTTCCTCCTCAGAGCCTGGGTTAGTTGCCAATATTCTCAATCGGAAAGTATCCATATTGCGGTAGCCATAGGCCATCCTCTTCATGGTCTTGATGCGGTTGTTCTTGCCCTCTACAAAGCCATTTGTTATCCGGTATTCGAAGTAGTTGAGTATTTCCTCTCTCCAGTTGGTCAGCATGGGTAGAAGCTGCTTGAAGGCTGGCAGAGAGCTATTTCGTATCTCTCTCTCCAATTGCCTCAGGCCTTCCTCAGCCCTGTCTCTGTCCGTTTCTCTATACCATGTCCTGAAGCCCTCCTTGAGATCCCACGCCTTCTTCAACTCCGGGTAGTGCGAGAACAATGCGTTCAGCTTCTCCTTTTCCCTATCGATAAGCCTCTCCCCTCCCTTGAGCAAGGTATATCTACTATGGAACAGGTCTTGTCTCTTGCCTCTGCTGTTCCCTCCTTGGAGGTTGCTCCTTACCTTGTCCACAGCTCCATTGATATGCCGGATCAGGTGGAACTTGTCTGCCACTACCTTTGACCAAGGCAAGCACATCCGCACCGCTTGGCGAAAGGGTTCGTGCATATCCATCGCCACTGCCTTGACCCGCTCCGGCTGTGAAAGCCCGTCCAGATACTCCTTCACCCTCTGCTGCCCTTGTCCCTCCACTACCTCCATCACCTCTCCATCCACCAGGTTACATATAGCTGTGTGATAGAGACGCCTCCCACTCACTGAGTATTCATCCAGCCCCATGAACTCCGGCGTCTCTTTCGCTTCTCTGCCTCGCAGCCTCCTCCCTATCTCCTCAGTTACACACCTTCTCACCAATCCCTCCCCAACCCTCTCCTTCCGTGCTGTCCTCCTCACTGTCTGGTGCAGTGCCTCCTGTCCCAGGTACTTCCTGAACCTGCAACTCGATCGCCTCCTGGGACCAAACACTTCATCCGGCTCCGTAAACACCTTGCCACAGCGGCAACACCTGAATCGTCTCTTTACCAGCATCAACAACACCAGCTTGTCTCTCAACCTGCGGTCCTGCTTACGTTGCTCTCTCCTGTCATGCTCCCTGGCTGTGCCCCCACCGCACCGCGGGCATGTTGCCCCCTCCCTCCGATACATCACTCTCACCTCGAAACGATCCTCCAACTCCCTCTGCCACATGATCCTCAGTTCTGGCATCCCCAGGCCTACTGCGATACAATCATCTCGCACCCGTCTGCACCTCCTTCGCTTTGAGTTTTCACTACCCAAAGGCTAAGAGGTCAACGGGTGTTTTCAATCACCCATTTTCACACAAAACAGTGTAGACCCCGCCAAACCCCCATCTTGACAGCCCGCGTGCCGCAGCCTAATATGGCCCAAGACATTTCGCGTCACAGAGGGCGCTGGGGAAGGAAGTACGTGATGGGCTCATCAAAACTCCATCCTGCACTACAGCACAATCGCTACCTGTTCCGAAGGAAAGTGCTGAAGATATTCGGAGGGGCTTTCCACGTGTACGATGAGGCCGGAAACGTCGTCCTCTACTCGAAGCAGAAGGCTTTTAAGCTGAAAGAGGACTTCCGGGTCTACGCAGGAGAAAGCGAGGCAGAGGAGCTCCTTGCCATCAAGACCCCTCAGATCCTCGACCTCGGCGCTACGTACCACGTTCGGGACTCTATTACGGGCGAGCCGGTTGGGGCCCTGAGACGCAAGTTCCTCAAATCCTTCCTCAAAGATCAGTGGGCTTTCCTTTCGACGGAGGGGCTGGAGATCGGGGCACTCACCGAGAGCAGCATCCTAGGAGCCCTTATGAGCAGGTTCATCAAGCTGGTTCCCCAGTCATACGCTGCGGTAGCTGCAGACGGCAGAACCGTCGCTGAGATCAAGCAGCACTTCAACCCGTTTGTGCTCAAGTACACCATGACAATCGGGGACGCTGATACTGCAATTGACAGGAGACTCTTGATCGCAGCGGGTATTCTTCTGGCCGCCATCGAGAAGAGGCAGGAGTAGCCGGGCGCTGAGAGTGCAACCGCTGACTCCGGCCCCTCCCTCCCAATGCCTGATGGTGTGAATCGCAATGGCCGAACCTTCGAACGACCAGGCAGCCATCCTCAGATCTCCAGCCGAACTGCTGCAAGATCTCATACGTTTCGACACGACGAACCCTCCGGGCAACGAGGCCGACTGCATCGCCTTTGTCAACGACCTGCTGACCGGGGCAGGATTCGAAACCACCATCCTGGCTCTCGACCCCAAACGCCCCAATCTGATCACTCGCCTGGCCGGACGAGGTGAGGCGCCGCCGCTGCTGCTATACGGGCACGTGGATGTGGTCACCACCGAGAATCAGGCGTGGCAATATCCACCCTTCGAGGGCAAGCTGGTGGACGGCTACGTCTGGGGCCGGGGCGCTCTGGACATGAAGAGCAGCGTGGCCATGATGCTGGCCGCCCTCCAGCGAGCCAAGGCAGAGAATCTGGCTCCGCCCGGCGACATTGTGCTGGCCATCTTGAGCGACGAGGAGGCCGGGGGCGATTTCGGAGCCAAGTATCTGGTTGAGAACCATCCAGAGCACTTCGAGGATATCCGCTACGCCCTCGGTGAATTCGGCGCCTTCACGCTCCACATCGGAAGCCGAAGGCTGTACCCCATCATGGTCGCGGAAAAGCAGATCTGCTGGATGAAAGCCTCCGTATCCGGGCCGGGCGGGCACGGCAGCCTGACCATGCGTGGCGGTGCCATGGCCAGGCTGGCACGAGTGCTCCAGATCCTTGATCGGCGCCGGCTGCCCGTGCACATCACACCGGTCACGCGCATGATGGTTGAGGGCATGGCCTCAGCGCTGCCATTCCCCAAAGGTTTCGTTATGCGACAGCTCCTCCGCCCTGGGCTGACTGACAGAGTGCTGGCGCTGTTCGGCGAGAGACGCCATGCCTTCGAGCCCCTGTTCCGGAACAGCGTTAACGCCACGATAGTTCGAGGGGGAGAGAAGATCAACGTGATCCCCAGTGAGATCTCGCTGGAGCTGGACGGACGACTGCTGCCGGGATACCGCCCGGACGAAATGATGGCCGAGCTGCACCAGCTCATCGGCGACGAAGTCAAACTCGAGCTGATCCGGCACGATCCCGCCCCGGCCGAGCCCGACATGGGGATGTTCGATACACTGTCCGCTGTTTTGAAGGAATTCGACCCGGAGGCCGTGGCCACGCCCATGCTCGCGCCCGGGGTCACAGATGGGCGCTTCTTCTCCCGGCTGGGCATCCAGACCTACGGCTTCATGCCGATGAAGCTGCCTCCCGGATTCGACTTTTCCAAGACTGTACACGCCGCCGATGAACGTATCCCTGTGGAGGCCCTGGACTTCGGCACCGCCGCCATCTACCGGGTTATGCAACGATTCGGCGGTGGGTAGTATTGGCCCGAAGGGGAACGGCGCACCTTGCCCGCGTGGGGGAAAGTCACATGACACTCAATCAAAACCGCCATAGTCGCCGTTCCATCCGCCTCAGAGGCTATGACTATTCGCAACAAGGCGCCTACTTCGTGACCATTTGCACCCGCGATAGCATGTCCGTGTTCGACAATGCCGCCAACCGCACGGTCGCAGAGCAGTGCTGGCTGGCGATTCCTGACCATTTCCCCACCATCGAATTGGATATATGGGTCGTCATGCCCAACCACGTGCACGGAATCCTCATCGTCACCAATCAGGGTAGGGGCTATGCAGAAGCTGGCCGTCCGCAATCCAGACAGCGTCTTCTCTGAAATATCGCCGCGTCGCGGCACGCTATCCGTAGTCGTCCGCACCTACAAAGCAGCAGTCACAACTCGCTGCCGACGAGCGGGGAACATCGGCTTCGCGTGGCAACGGAACTACTACGAACATGTCGTCCGAAATGACGATGAACTGAATCGCCTGCGACAATACGTTCTTGACAACCCTGTACAATGGGAGCAAGGCGAGTATAATCCAGATCGACAGGGAGAACCGCTTTGCCAACAAGAATCGGCGAGGTAATTCGGGCCAGCTCGCAGGGTTTGACCGCGGAGTCCTATGAACTGCACAGCCCCCCGCCGCTGGGAAGCTTGGTGCGCACCAGCGACGGCGAGATTGAGATATACGGGGTCGTAGGCAATGCCGCAACCGAGGGCACCGACTCTGGCCGCCGTCCCGTAGCCAGAGGCAGGGACGAGCCGGACGAGGAGAGCATATACCGCGAGCACCCGCAACTCACCAAGCTGCTGCGCACCACATTCGATGTTCTGGTCGTGGGGCACAGCGAAAGTGGCGATATTCGCCACTACCTCCCGCCACGCCCCCCCCGGGTACACAGTTTCGTTCACACTTGCGAACAGGACGAGGTGCGACGATTCACCGGGTCGCTCGACTTTCTTCCCACGCTGCTCAGCGTCAGGGACGGGCCGGGAGACGAGGTAGTCTCGGCCTGCCTGCGGCAGGCAAGCGCGGCCCACGAAGACCGGAGGGGCTTCCTTGTCCGGGCAGGCAAGGAACTGTCGCTGTTGCTCAACGGCGAGCTCAACCGGCTCAACGCAATTCTGAGGAGGATAAGGCTGTGAACGACCACGGGTCACGGGGAGAACGTCTGGGCATCGTGGTCGGCGGCTCGCTGACGGAAGGCATGGAGGTCAAGCTCGACAGCGCCACGCCGATCGAGGAGATGGCAGTCGGGCGCTACGTGGTCATCGAGGGCCAGAAGAGCCGTTTCTTCGGCATGATCAACGACGTCAGCCTGGGGACGATAGACCAGCAGATGACGGTGACGCCGCCGGACGTTTCAGACCCGTTCATCGCGGACGTTGTCGCCGGCACCGGCACCTATGGCAAGATCCACGTGGTGCCCATGCTGGCCATCGGCGGCGACGCCATGACCCTTCTCGAAGGGCCACAGCCCGTCAAGACGGTGCCCACCCACTTCTCCAAAGTCCGCGAAGCATCGGAGCAGGACGTGGAGATGGTGTTCGGGCGGGAGGACGAAACACATTTCTACGTGGGCACTCCCCTCGACATGGAGACCAAGGTCTGCCTCAACATCGAGGAGTTCGTCAAGCGCTCGAACGGCGTCTTCGGCAAAAGCGGCACCGGCAAGACCTTTTTCACCAGGCTCCTCCTGATCGGTATGGTCCAGAAGAGCGCAGCGGCCAACCTTATCTTCGACATGCACAACGAGTATGGCTGGGAGGGCACCAGCGAGCAGGGGCCCAAGGTCAAGGCTCTCAAGCAGCTGTTCCCATCAAAGGTAGCGCTGTTCACACTGGATGCGGAGAGCGCCCGACGCCGAAACGTGAGCACCGACTTCGTCGTCGAGATCGGCTACAACGAGATCGAGCCGGAAGACATCGAGCTGCTCAAGGAGACGCTCAATCTGACCCAGCCGGCGCTGGAGGCGGTCTATCAGTTCGCACGTGAGTTCGGCGAGCAGCGCTGGCTGGAAGGCTTCTTCGACCTGGATAGCGGGGAGGAGACGAAAGACCTGCTGAAGCGGCTCAACATCCCGGAGAGCAGCTACGGCAACCTGCGCCGGGGCCTGACGAGACTGAAGAGGCTCCCCTTCCTGGTGCAGCGCGCTCGGGACAACTCGGTGCAGCGGATACTGGAACACCTCGACCGGAAGATGCACGTGGTGCTGGAATTCGGCAGATACACCGATGTCACAGCCTACGTCCTCGTGGCCAACATCCTGACCCGCCGCATCTATGACCAGTACCGAGAGCGAACGGAGAAGGCGATGGGGGAGGACAAAGCCAAGCCCCATCCGCTGGTGATTACCATCGAAGAGGCCCACAAGTTCCTGAACCCCGCCGTTGCCGAACAGACCATCTTCGGCATCATCGCCCGCGAGATGAGGAAGTACAGAGTTACCCTGCTGGTGATCGACCAGCGTCCGAGCGGCATCGATGAAGAGGTCATGTCTCAGCTAGGAACCAAGGCGACCTATCTTCTGGACAACGACAAGGATATCGACAGCGTGCTGACGGGTGTCTCCGGGAAGACCCAGCTGAAGACCGTGCTCTCCAAGCTGGAGGCAAAGCAGCAGGCGCTCATCTTCGGCCACGCACTGCCAATGCCGGTAGTGATCCGGACGAGGGACTACGGCTCACCCGAATCCTACAAAGAGTTCGGCTTTCGAGAAGCGGCGGAGCTCAAGCGGCAGGCGGAAGAGGAGATCAAGGACCTGTTTTGATCTCGAGCGCGGGCGGGCGGGATAGATCAGCGTTCGTTGGCGGAGTTCCTGAAGAGCAGCTTGCAGGACTTTGATCCCCCACAGATCTGGTCCCCCGCCTCGAAGAGAATGTCCTCTCCAAACTCAGCGGCCCACACGGAGTTTTCGATGTTGCAGATCAGCGTACCGATCCTATGGGAGAGCGCCTGTCTGCCGGACTTGATCATCAGATCGTGCCACGGGCACGTATTCAGTGTGATCGTGAAACCGTGGCCGTCGCCGGCCCTCTCGGCCTCAAAGGCATAGCCCTCTAGGCCCAGCTTGGTGGTGAGGCCCTCGAAGAGCCCGTCGATCCCGACTTCGAGTTCCGCCATCGATTTGACCATACGGGCCTGGATCTTCGGCAACACCTTCCAGACTTCCTCATCGATGTCGAGGGCCGCATCGAAGCCGTACTTCTCCTCGACCTTCATGAACCAGAGCCCGTCTACCGAAGCGTGGCTCCGATGCCAGAACTCAGCTGTCTGCCTTTCGCTCAACTCGATCATGACTCACCTGCCTGCGGTCCCGGCGGGATTCCGGCTCCCGGAGGCGGGCCTCCGGTCAAGGCCTGCCCTTTTCGGTCCACTGCCAGAAGCGAGGTCACAGCGGCGAGGCATGCCAGCGCAAGGCCAGATATGTACGCCCAGCGCAGACCGTCCAGAAACTCCTGGATATCGGCGGGGCTGAAGGCCCCCGGACGCAGTGACGCTGCAGCAGGGGCGACGTTGTACAGAACGGCGCCGGCCACAGCCAGCCCCAGCACCATGCCGACGTTGCGCACGGCGGCCAGTATCCCCGAGGCGATCCCCAGGTGCCATGGGGGAACGCTCCCCATGACAGCGCTGTTGATCGGGCTCTGGAACATGCCCATCCCCGCGCCAGCCACTGTCAATCGCCAGATGACATCCCACGCGCTGGCGGAGCTGTCCAGGCCACTCATAAAATACAGGCCGAGCGCAGTAATAGCCATTCCGCAGAAGGCAAGGCCCCTCGTCCCGATACGATCGGAGAGAATTCCGCTCGCGGGGGCTATGAACAGGGTCGCCACGGGAGAAGCCGCCATCACAAGCCCCACCTTGAGAATGCTGTAGTTGAGAACGAAAACCAGGTAGAACGGCGTCAGGAAGATTACGGCAAACAGCGCCATGAAGCTGAGAAGCGCGCTCAATGTGGCGAAGCTGAAGCGCCGGTTGTTGAACAACGCGAGGTTGAGCATCGGCTGTGCCGACCTCTTCTCCACGAGGACAAACGCTGCTCCGGACACGACGGCAACCACCAGTAGTACGATGGAACTCGTCGACAGCCATCCCCAGTCCTGGCCGCGATTGGCATAGAGCAGCAAACTGGACAGGAATACGAGAGCGAGCAGAGCTCCGGGCCAGTCGAGTCGCTGCCCTGGCTTCGCAGCGCCTTTGGGGATGATGCGCTGGCCCCACAGGACCGCAACGATGCCGATGGGGACATTAATGAAGAAGACGTAGCGCCAGCTCAGGTTCTCGGCGATCAAACCACCAAGCGTCGGGCCCAGCCCCAAGCCCACCGCGATGCTGATGGCGAAGATGCCCATGGCCTTGCCCCGCTCGAGAGGCGGGAAGGCCGCCGCAACTATGGCGAAGCCCACGGCCATCATCATGCCCGCGGCAAGGCCCTGCAAGGCCCTGAACACGATCAGCATCCATATACTCTGAGAAAAACCGCACAGAACGGAGGTCACCGTGAACGCGGCCAAGCCATAGATGAAGATCTTCTTGTAGCCGATCATGTCCCCCAACCGGCCGTACAGCAGGATGAGGCAGCTTATGGTCAGCAGGTAGATGGTCGGCACCCACTGGGCGATCGAGATATCGGTTTTGAAGAACCTGGTGATATCGGGGAGGACAGTGTTGACTACGCTGGCGTCCAGGGGCCCCATGATGGTGCCCAGCATCACCGCCGCCAGAATCAGCCACTTGTTGCGTTCAGCGCCGTTTCCCGGCGCCGGCCCACCTGCTTGTGTCATGCTCGCTCCTTCT
>JAZFSU010000083.1:0-6047 GCA_036446335.1 Dehalococcoidia bacterium
AGCCGGTGCCGGTATCTCCTGAGGAAGCTCCGGCAGCCGAGGGGTCACCGATCGAGGAAGCGCCAGCCGAAGAAGCTCCGACTTCGCAGTAGCGAGCCCACCCGGACTTCAGCCGTTCTCCGAGCCTTCGTCTCGTTCCCAGATTGGCTTCGTGAAGTGTTGTAGGTACTCTCGTCTCAGCCGGTCTGAGATTTCCTTCATCTGCTTGTCGGTGCCCGAAGCGAGTTCTTCGAGTTCAGTCATGTCAATCTCCACTTCAAGAAGGTGGGACAGGACCTCAAGCACGGCCCTGGACGCGCTGGGGTTCGCCATCTTGGCGGTGTATCTCGGGGTTTCGCCAAGCAAGCAGATACCCTCCATATTCCTTTCGTGGGCAGCGCCGAGCAACAGTCCGTTGAGCCCTGCGACATAGAAATCGCTCGCCAGCACTACATCGTGTTTGCTCAACTCCTCAAGTAGACCATCGGTGGTGGCTGCTCCGAGAACCCTCGGCTTATCGGGATGGTGTTCGGTAAGGGCGGCGGCAAGGGTGTACACTCTTCTTGTGCCCAGCTTCTCGGCTACGTCAAGCACGATGCCAGCGTATTCGCACAAGTCGACAGCTGGCTGCGCTTCCGACAGGAATAACAGGACATCAGCCCCCGAGCCCCCGCCGCTATGGTAGTAGAACTTGCTCTCGGGGTATTGCGCGGGCTCGATGATACTGCCCTTGATGAAGACGCCGCCGGGGTCGAAGAACCCTTTGGGCTTGATCTCACCGAATTCCACGGCTTCCAGCTTGTCCTTCAGGTATGTGGCGGCGATCAACGCCACGTTGCCGACGCCGGGCCAGGCGGCAATCAGGCAGGGATTGACCAACTCAGGCTCGTCGTGAAGCCTTACCGAATCCATGTGACTCCTCCCTCTGTTGCCTGGTTCTTCCGGGTCCGCGCCGCATCCTACTTGCCTATACAGAATCGGCTGAAGACGGTATCCAGGAGTTCGTCGGTGACGACCTCCCCTGTTATCTCGCCAAGGGTGTTCAGGGCAGCGGCAAGGTCTATGGTGATGAAGTCGTCCGGAAGGCACGCCTCAAGAGCCTGCCGGGCCTCGGCCACATGCCTCTCTGCCCTCTGGAGAGCCTCCTTGTGGCGAGGGTTGGTCACCATCACGGCATCGGAGGTGACCACCTTCCCGCCAAGGACGGTCTCCACCATCCCGTTCTCCAGGTCGGCAAGCCCCGCTCCAGTGAGTGCTGATGTAGCGACTCGCATCCAGGGCAACCCATTGATTTCCGCCCGAGACGGCAGATCATACTTATTGGCTGCCACCAGGACGGGCTTTTCGCCGAGAATCCCGACGAACTCTCTGTCCGAGTGGGTCAACGGCTCACTCGCATCGATCACGAACAGCACGAAGTCGGCCTGCTCGATCGCCTCCCTGCTCCGTTCCACCGCGAGCGCTTCGACCTCGTCTCTGCTCTCAATGATACCAGCGGTGTCAACAAGGACGAACGGTACGCCTCTCAGATTCACGGTCTCCTCGAGAGTGTCCCGCGTTGTGCCGGGAACGGGAGTGACGATCGCTCTGTTCTCGCGCAGCAGGCGGTTCAAGAGGCTGGACTTGCCGACGTTTGGGCGACCCACGATGGCAGTACGCACTCCTTGTCGGTAGATCATACCAGTGTCGGCGCTGGCAACGAGGCCCTGCAGTGCCGACTGCGCTACTTCCAGAGGCGAGGTGATGTCCTGTTCTTCGACCTCGTCTTCAGGGAAGTCGATCCGCGCTGTGAGGTAGGCGAGTATCTCCATGAGAGTGGCTCGCACCTCCCTGATCGGCTGTGAAAGCCGGCCTCCGAGTCCTTGCACCGCAAGGCGGAGGCTGGCCTGTGTCTTGGCCTGCACCACGTCGAGGACCGATTCTGCTTGCGCCAAGTCTATTCTGCCATTCAGGAACGCTCTCAGGGTGAACTCACCGGGGTTCGCCAGCCTGGCGCCGCAGCGCAGGACCAGCTCCAGGATGCGCTGCAGGGGGACGGGACCCCCGTGGCAGTTGATCTCGACGATGTCTTCTCTGGTATAGGTGTGCGGCCCCTTCATGTAGGCCGCCAGCACCTCGTCCACAGGTTCTCTGCTGTCCGGATCGACTATGTGCCCATAGAGCAAACGCCGGTCCTCCATAGGCTTGGCGAACAGCATTTGGACAATGGACAGGGCGTGCGTTCCGCTCAACCTCACGATTCCGATCGCGCCCTCGCCGACGGGGGTTGATATCGCGGCAATAGTATCTTGATACACGGCTATCTTATTATCATACATTCTGCGCCGATACACTTCAATGAACCGGTGGGATCTGCCTTATAACGTTGGTGCTTTGGCCCATTACCTGGGCTCTTCCCCTGACGAGACTGCTGAAAAAGGGGAGCCCAACCTGTCGGGGCGACGCGGCACTCTCTGATGTCCGAAGAGCGATCGCTTCCCCCGATTTATCGGGGCCGCAATCCACCATACCGAATTGACGTCGGCACCGCGCAGGAATTCTGGTGGTATGATCCCTGCCGTCATTCCTGCGTGCGCGGGAATGACATGGGCGAAGCGCCGATCTCCAGCATCAATGGCCCACTTTCGGAGTAGTGCCATCCAATTTCGTGAGTTGGCCATAGTCATCAGTGAGGTGAACACTTTGATCGAGTGCCCACGGATCAAGGCGCTCCAACTGGCGTTGACAGGCTCGCGGGGCTATTATATCATAAACCGATATCGGGATACGATAACAAGGCAGACGATTATGTTCAAGGATTTCTTTCTCGGCTTCGTGAAGATCCATATCCTCTATCATGCCTCGAAGGAGCCGATATATGGTGTCGAGATACTGGAGGAACTGGGTCGCCATGGCTACCGGCTGAGCCCCGGAACCCTCTATCCTGCGCTTCATCGCCTTCAGGCAGACGGCTACCTGTCCGTGGAGGTGAGCGTCGTTGGAGGGAAGATCCGCAAGTATTACACCATTACTGAGCGGGGGACAGCCGTCCTCGACGATGCCAGAGAGAAGATCGCGGAGTTGGTCGACGAGGTGCTGCTGGACAGGTGAATCATGGGGCGAGTTGAACAGGGGGAAGGGCAACGGGTTCTCGGCTTCAACCGCAATGTCTTCTTTCTGGGCCTGGTGAGCTTCCTCACCGACATATCCAGCGAGATGATCTTCACGCTCGTCCCCCTCTTTCTGCTCAACGTGCTGCGGGTCGGCACGCCGGTCATAGGTCTGATCGAAGGGATTGCCGAAGGCACAGCGAGTCTGCTGAAGGTGCTGAGCGGCTGGCTCAGCGACAGGATCGGGCGCCGGAAGGACCTGGCCCTCCTGGGATACGGGATCTCCACCCTGGTCAAGCCGCTGCTCTACTTCGCTGCGTCCTGGGGCGCAGTCGCCGGCGTGCGATTCGTTGACCGGGTAGGCAAGGGGATTCGGACGTCACCTCGCGACGCCCTCATTGCCGATTCCAGTTCCCCCGATGAGATGGGCAGGAGTTTTGGCTTTCACCGGGGCATGGATACCTTGGGCGCGGTCATCGGTCTGTCCGCGGCTGCTCTGATCGTCTACGTTGTACAGAAGGGTGGTCTCGAGCTCACCCGGGACGCATTTCAGATACTTGTGCTCGTGGGGGCGATTCCTGCGGCGCTCGCTGTGCTATTGCTGCTGTTCTTCGTCCGCGAGCGAGGGAGGCCGGGGGGCTCGGTATCAGGCGATCAACCCGCTGCCGATCCAATGCCGGGCAATCCTGAGGAGACGAAGGGATTCGATCCCCGCTTCAGGATCTTTCTGTCGATAATGGTCGTGTTCACCTTGGGGAACTCGAGCGACGCTTTTCTCATGCTGCGCGCTCATGACCTGGAGTTCTCGGTTCCTGAGATACTCCTGCTCTTTGTTGGTTTCAACGCGGTCTACGCCCTGGTGTCTTTGCCCGCGGGGCTGATCTCTGACAGGCTGGGGCGAAAGGGAGTGATAGTGGTCGGATGGGCCGTCTACGCGCTGGCCTATCTGGGGCTTGCACTGGCATCTGCGGCGTGGCACGTCTGGCTTCTGTTTGCGGCGTACGGGCTCTACCGTGGCATAGCTGAGGGCGTAACGAGGGCGTTTGTGGCCGATCTCGTGCCGTCGGAGAGACGGGGTATGGCCTTTGGGCTGTATCATACCTGTGTAGGCTTGGCTCTGCTTCCGGCGAGCCTGATCGCAGGCTGGTTGTGGCATCTCGTTGGACCGGCAGCACCGTTCTTATTCGGGGCGGGCATGGCCACGACGGCGATGCTCGGATTCGCCTTCCTGGTCAAGGAGCGGGAGCCGGTCATGCTTGACTGACTGACAAAACCTGCGTATTATCCATCTATAACCATGCTTAAGGAGAAGTCCATGGAACAACGGGTCGCCATTTTCATCGACGGTAGCAACCTCTATCACGCCTTGCGCTCGAATTACAGCCGCTTTGACCTCGACTTCGCGGAGTTCATCAAGAAGCTAAGCGGATCGCGACGCCTGTTTCGAGCTTACTACTACAATGTACTTCAGGATGCCACTCAGCGTGCCGACGCCGCCCGGGAGCAGCAGGAGTTTCTCGGCGCTCTTCGCGAAACGCCGTATCTGGAGGTGCGGCTGGGAAGCCTCAAGCTGTCGCAGGGCATCCCGGTGGAGAAGGGCGTCGACGTTATGCTTGTCACCGATCTGCTGCAGTTCGCCTGGAAGGACCTCTACGATGTGGCGGTGCTGGTGAGCGGGGACTCCGACTTTGCCTATGCCCTGCAAGCTGTGAAGAACATGGGCAAGTATATCGAGGTTGCCTGTTTCGAGAGCAATGTGTCAAAGGACATCCTCAGCGTTGCCGACAACAAGCAGGTGCTCGATCAGAACTTCTTCAAGGGCCTGTGGGCGCACAAGCGTCCCCCCCGGCGCAGAGGCAGAAAGCCTAGCGTGCCCAACGCGCCCGCGCCCCCGGCCGCGCCCCCGCCCAAGACTGGCCCCAGCTAGGGCGAAGCACGCTTCGCGCTCTTGCAGTTGCGGCCCCAAAGAGCGTCCTGATACCCCCAACTACGCCACGGCTCGTTCATTCGATGGTTGTGATTGGCTGACGGTCCCAGGATGCAACGGCAACTAACTCGTGAGGCAGCTGGTCACGGCTATGCTCTCACCGCTCGAGAACGTCGGCAGTGAGCGCGCCCGCCCACCTGATCCTGGCTCCCATACCGCGGCGCCTCGCGCTTGTTGAAGAGTGGGCCACAGCCTGCTCAAATTGACAAAGAATTGGCCCACGGGTATCATCTTGTTGGTTGTCTACGAACACGTCGCGTTTCGCATGCAAGTCGATAGGACAACCCGAGGAGGTTAAAAGTGGCCTACGATGCCATAATCCTGGAGAAAGGGGATGGACTTGCAACCATCACCCTGAACAAGCCCGACAAGAATAACGCGTTTGACCTTCCCATGATGGAAGAGATCGATGATGCAATCAACGACGTCAGTCAGGACACTAACGTCAGGGTAGTGATCATCACCGGTGCGGGCAAGGCCTTCTGTGCCGGTGGCGACGTCAGCTACCTGCAGACATTGATGGAGGATAGGGCGTGCATCGCCAGGACGGTTATCGGTGATGTGGTTCGAAGATCGGGCACCATGCCTACGGTGGTGCTCAAGATCCGGAACATGATGAAGCCGGTCATCGCTGCCGTCAACGGCATAGCGGCTGGAGGTGGCATGGGTGTGGCACTGGCATGCGACATGAGAATCATGTCGGACAAGGCGCGCTTCAGCACGGTGTTTATCAAGAGAGGTGTCATCCCGGACTGCGCAGCTACCTACAATCTGCCTCGGCTCGTGGGAATGGCGAAGGCCTGCGAGTTGGTGCTCAGGGGGAACGTCATTGACGCCCAGGAGTCGGAGAGAATAGGCCTCGTGAACATGGTCGTGCCCCATGATGAACTGATGAAGGCCACCAGGGAGTTCGCCGGGGAGATAGCCCAGAACCCGCCGATAGCGGTAGGACTGGCGAAGGCCGCCCTCTACAAAGGCATGCTGGAGACCGA
>JAZFSU010000084.1:0-3338 GCA_036446335.1 Dehalococcoidia bacterium
ACGCGCTTCATAATGGCGGGAGAAGGCGACATGCGTGCCTACCTGGAGGGATTGGCCAGAGACTTGGGCATTGCCGACAGCGTGCTCTTTACCGGATTCCTCTCTCGATTCGACCTCGATCGAGTGTACAATCTGGCCAACGTCTGCGTTATGACCTCGGTGTCGGAGCCTTTTGGCCTCGTGGCCCTGGAGGCGATGAAGCGAGGAATTCCGGTGATTGTTCCTGAGCATGCCGGAGTGGCCGAGGTGGTCCGTCATTGCAGGCTGGTCGACTACTGGGATGTCGAGGGCGTCGCCAGGGAGATCCTCGAAGTGTTGAACGACGACCATCGGATCGCCGACCGGATGGCGGAGAATGCTGCCCGAGAGGTGAAAGATCTTACGTGGCGTCAGGCGGCCAGGAAGCTAATCGGTGTCTACGAGGGGCTGGCAGTAGGGGGCAGACGGTGATCTTTCTGCGTTCGCCTCGTGGCCGGCCTCGATACTGACCACAAGCTACCAGCCTCCGGATGGTGCTGACCTCATCCAGGACTCCGTCTGCTCCGGCCTCTCCTCGCTTCGGCACAGTTCGGTCAACCCCTGAGGTGCCGGCATCCCTTCGGGCTTCTCCGGATGTATTGCCTCGGAGGGATGCTGCCTCCGTCTCTCCCAGGAAATTCAGGCCCCTCGTTAGACATGGTTGCGCTTGTGTGCAGTGTGTGGCCAAGGTCTGTCGCGCGAAAAATGTAGCCGGGTTTACATATTTTCTGTGTCCCAGTTGATAGTGCCGGTCGGAGGTTGCGCATAGAATTGGAAGCAGAGAGGAGATGAGTGACATGGAGATGATGGACGGCACAGACGCAATCGCTCTCGAGGATGCTACAGGGTCCGAGGTGGCCGGCCCGCAGACTGAGTTGGAAAGGCTGATGCAGGAGAAGGAGATGCTGCAAACGCAGCTCGTGCAGATTCAATCCATGTTGTACCTGGTGGACTCATACATCGCCGAGGAGTTGCTGCGACAGGTCGAGCTGAAGGACAACGTCAATTAGGGACTCCGATCACTGCTGGAGGCCTCTCACGCACCACCCAACAGCGGCTCTCAGGACACTTACCTCCAGTGCTGCGCAACGACGGTGACTATCACTCACGTTTCGTCGACCGCTGCCTGTCGCACACCCCCCCTGGCATACAGACTCTCTCCATATAATCCATACCACGCACCGCGCCGGGCGACCTCGGGCACGCCGTCCTCCGGCCCGTCGAACCTGCTCAGACATGAGCATTGATCCGTTGCGGTACTATTTACCCACCTGTAACTACCGGAAAGGACTATTGTGCGCCTCACGATGCCTGTGATACCGTGGAAACGTCGTAGAGGAGCTGCTACGGCGCTACGAAACGTATTCTCATTGATCGAGGAGGTGGCCAATGGAGCAACCGAGTTCTGGAACGAAGGAATCGGGAGCGAGCGGGTGGAAGAGGACCTCGTACCTTATCGTGATACTTTGCGTGGTCGCGGTGGTGGCCACGGTCGGGTCTCTCAGCCCAGGTGGCTCAGATGTCCCAACTATAGGGGAAGGCAACATCCTGTACTCCGACGATTTCAGTGATGATCGGAACGGTTGGATGGAGAATGCGGGCACGGCGGCCTACATCGATGGCCAGCTTCACCTTATCAACGACAACCCCGGACGGAGCGCTCCCCTGTGGTTCTACACTCCGGCGGAGTTCGATAACATCGCGTTCGAGGTTGATGCGACAAAGGTCGCAGGTCCTGACCAGCAGTACGGCCTGATCTTTGGTACGGAGAACGAGGACTTCTTCCTTTTCGGCCTGACCGAGAACGGTCTCTATTGCTTCACCCGGTGGACAGGGTCGGACTGGTTCTACATCGTTGATTACGTTTTCTCCCCGCACATCAAACAGGGCGGCGCGGCGAACACTGTGTCGGTTGCCCGCAGGGACGGGGGTCTTGAGTTCTACGTCAACGGCGAATACCTTCGGACGGTGGACTGGCGATCCGATATTATGGAGTCCATCGGGCTGTTCGTGGGCACTGAGGGCATGCACGTTTCGTTCGACAACGTGAAGGTCTTCGAGTTGCAGTAGAAGACCCCTGACGCCATACTGGGACTTCAACAGGCCCCTTCGAGGTTCTGATACCCGAAGGGGCCTTATTGTGTGTGGTGAAAGGGTAGACAAGACTTGACGATGGGCCATTCTTTGCGCAATAATATGAGAATCCATTCCGAGGCTCGTGAGAATGGAGGATCTGCCGCCCAGCAATCAGATGGGGTGAGGCCGGTATGCCGAACGTTGATCGAGGGAATCTCCCGACTTGGCGATTGCATGCAAGCGATCGTGCGTATTTGGAGCCTAGCGTTCAGACTTGGCACCGAACCAGGCCGGTGCAGAAGGCTCATCGTGGGAGCCAGCCCATATGAGCAGTCCGAGCGTGATAACCGAGTCTTCGTTTCAGGGCGCTTGGGTTCGGGCCGTCGAAGTGCTTGCTCAGCGGGCTTGGGACTGCAACAACTTGGTTGTTCATATTCAGGATGTCACCAAGTTCGATCAGGCTTTCCACGAGGAGATGAAACAATTCAGTCGGGATGTCGGCATACTCCTGCCGAAGGACGTTGCCTACACCATCTTCCCCCACAACCTTTACAGACTGAACAACAGTCGGAAGAAGCTCTTTGATGCGTACAACGGGGATCGGGGGCTGTATAGCTGGACAAGGAGACGGTCGAGGAAGGGATGGGGAACCTACTTTCGAAGGATGACGCACTACGAAATGCCTGACGGAAGCGTCGTCAATCAACTTGACAGGGTTATCTTGGCAATGGAGGACTGGGAGAAGGTTCATCGAGCTGCCTACGCAATCGTCATTCCGAGGCCAGGGACCGACACAGCCAGACCACGGGGCGGACCATGCCTCACTTTCATTTTGCCGCAGATCCATCTATCCGCCAATCACGCTTCTGTTGGCCTGCTTTGCGTGTTCAGGAATCACGAGTTCCTGGAACGCGCCTACGGTAACTACTGGGGACTGTGCAATCTGACCCAGTTCATAGCCAGTGAAACGCAGCTCAACGTTGGCCCCCTAGTCTGTGTTTCATCGCATGCCTACGTTGCCTCGCACCGATCCAAGCTCAGAGCTTTGCTCAATCTGAGCACATGAGAGCACATAGCCCGCCATTCAGGCTCAAGGAACTCAAACTCGAAGTCACGCATCATTGCCCACTTCATTGCGTGCACTGTTCGAACGACTCTTCTCCGTCCTGTTTGCGCCAAATGTCAGAGCACGACTGCCTGCGCATCATCAGCGAAGGAACGATCGCCTATCTGATCACGCTCGA
>JAZFSU010000085.1:0-7184 GCA_036446335.1 Dehalococcoidia bacterium
AGACCTTGAGGTGATCACCCTCGAGCTCGAGCTCGGGGTAGGTGAAGATCTTTGGTGGCAAATCGATCACCTTGTCCGTGATCCTGCGGATTTGCAGCGTGTTGACGATCTTATTGAGCTCGGGGAGGTTCGTGGTGCCAACGATCTTTTGGACAGTCCGCGGCCCACCGAAACTGATGGCTGCGATGTCGAGGTAGCGCTTGGAGAAGTCCCAATACGATGTCCATGTGCCGGGCCTGATGATTTCGACCTGGCTGTAGAGATCGTCGATCAGGTTGCGCACGGGGGTGCCAGTGCAGAGGATCCGCGTGGTTGCGCCGCCCTTTGCTGGGGCTAGGTGCTTGAGCACCCACTTGGTGCGCGCTGCGTCGCGGCTCTTGAGGTAGTGGCTCTCGTCGCAGATGAGGGCTTGGCCGGTGACGAGTCCCTCAATGACATCTGTTTGCAGGTCGGATAGCTGGATCAGCAGGTCGTAGTTGATGACAACAGTGAAAGGTGCTGGCTGCGGGTCGTGGGGGCTGTAGTTCATCGCGTGCAGGATGTCAGCAAACACGCTCGCCCGCTTCTTCGGCGTGCCGTCGATCACATAGCAGGGGCGATCTAGCGTGGTCTTCACCTCGCGCTGCCAATTGAACTTCACTGATGCGGGGCACAGTATGAGGATGCGCTCGCAGTGCATCGCGGCCCATAGGCTGGTGGAGGTCTTGCCTAGGCCCATGTCATCGGCGAGCAGCGCTCTGTTGTGCATGTAGCCGATCGCCGCGACCGCCTGCGCTTGGTGCCGCATTGGCTTGCGCTCAGTGCCAAGGTGCTTGCGCGGCTCCTCGAGATCCTCGTGGAGCTTCCGATCGGCATAGAGCAGGTCGTCCATGGCCTTCGCTACGACATCACGCGCGCCCTCACCCCATTGCACCCTCATGGTGGTGTTCGAGAGCTGTGCGGCCGTGTGGGCCCAGACAGGTGCTTGGTAGTGGCCTAGCCGTAGACCGTCGATGATGGCTGGCACATTGATGCGCTTCCAACCCGGCCACTTGGTCACAACGCCAAAGACTTCATCCTTGGCACGCGGGTCTCCACCCTTGAGCGAAAACCTGGAGTGGTCACCGCTAACCTCGACAAGAACTGATTCTGTCATGCGTATCCCCGGCCTTTGGCACTTGCCAGGGATCTCGGGGGGTTGCGGAGGCTACATAAAAAAGCCCCCCGGTCAAGCCTGAGCATCACGTTGTTCCGCAACCTTGATAGCTCAACCGAGGGGCAACCCACCCTGCGCGAGCCGGATGGGGGTTGGCCGCGTCCTCCTAGGGGCACGGCCTTCACTCACACTCTCTCTCACAAATCCAAGACAGGTCTCACTTTCCTATCCTGGGAATAACAATGGTCACGTCATCCCTGGACGACGTGATGTCGATCGGGAAAAACTCACTCATCTCATTGATGGCATCAGCATGCGCTTTTGCGCAAGCGGCAAGGCTTGAGTATCTCGCACATGGCGTTTGGACGATGATGCGGATCCCTGATGTCGACGTGTAGACGGCAGTGTAGACCACCGGGGCAATAAGCTCACCTCCGGTGAAGCTCAGCACCAGGGTATTCGGTGCCTCGAACGTGAACGCGGTGATAGGCGCAAGCACGCGCCGCAGGATCACGCCCTGGGCGTCGTGGTGGAGCACCAGCGTGTCGCCGCGCCAGGCGATGACCTTGTCGACATCATCGATGCGGAGCCCCTGCGCTGGCGCCACGGCGGCGAGAAGGGCAAGGAAGGGAACTAGCAGTAGTCGCATTGGGGTTGCCTCCTTGGGCAGTAGGTAGGTGAATGGTGGGTAGAAAAGGCCCCGACCGCAACTGGGGACTGACTGTAGGGAGTCGCGTGTCTAGTTGGGGCGGACGCGCGAAAGCGATCGGGGCCCAAGTGTGTCATTTAGACCCAGTGACCATTGTCCAGGGCTCTGAAGATCCAGTTCATGGCCATGCGTAGACATCGATTCAGGCGCTGGGCCTCCCGGTAGTTAGAGAAGAGCTTGTCAGTGCCCTTCTGCTGTCGATGCCGCTCGAGGCTCAAGCGGAGCAGTCTGTCGACTATCTCGAGCGTCTCCTCGCGTTGTTCTTCAGTGTTCATTGATCGGTGTCCTGGTCATAGCCCTGCTTCCATGAGTCAAGCAACGCCTTGAGTTTGTCGAGGTCGGTCATGATGATCCCCTGGCCTTGGCCCATGCTCTCAGCTTGGCAACCACCTTGGCGGTTTCCTCTGGAGTCTGGAAATACATGTAGTATTCGACGCCGATCGCGGTCTGGATTGCATCAAGGCAAAGCCCCTCATCGCTAGAACAGTTCTGACCGTGTGCGCTTGTTTGCAGGCCCAACTGACCTGCCATCCATGCTGCTGGTCAAGGTCTGCCAGACTGGCCCCACATGTCCTGGTGCCAGTCCAGCATGTCGATGGCTGGCGTTGCTTCGATCATGGCTGCCATGCCGATAGCTAGGGCGGGGGTGAGTTGTAAGGTTCTCATGCTTCGCTTACCTCCCAGGTCGTGCAGAAGCGCTGGCCGTCACTGCGACGAGTCCATTCGCATAGCTCGTGCATGTAAGACTCAGCCCCAAACACTGCGGCTTCACCGCAGCCCTCGCAAGAGTAGGCGCGGGCGTCAGGTTCGCATTCGGATGATTCGTCTCCACAACTAGCGCAGAGGCCGATGTATTCCCCGCGATGGCCTTCCCAGATGTCTAGGGAAGGGGCAGGGTATGTGGTTCGGATGGTGAGGTTTGTCATGATGCTATGGCCTGCCAACGGCAGTTGGGAGAGGCATGAGGGTTACGGAAGAATGTGCAGCTTAGCATATCACCTGTTTGCTGTCTATGGGTTAGATCGTGTTTCCCTAGGTTGCTGGCCTCAGCAATGCAATAAGAGGTGAAAAGTCATTGCTGAGGCTGGCAAGCTGGAGTGTGAGGGAATAAGCATAGCGTGTTTAGGGGTATGTTAGGGTGCGGAGAGGCATGCTGCCCTGGTGCAGCGTAATAGCACCGTATAAGAGTATGGTTTCATCGTAGTTGGCTCGAGCGCCAAGCATCCAAGCGTCGCTGCTATGGGGCTTTGCGGCAATACGGTTGACGAGGGTGTGCGAGACCCGGTCGAAGCGGGTCCCATGCGCCGCGAGAGTGTAAGCATAGCGCGCCCACACTGCCCCGGAGTCGAGCATGCGCTAGCCCAAAAATAAATTACTCAAAACCGAAACCAAGAGCCTCAAACAACTAAGCTATTCTTTACTAATACTACCTAATCAGATTTAGATCAGACACTTTTTTACTCTCTCTCTCTAGGAGAGTGTTCCCCTTCAATCTCTAAAGATCTGATAGATGGGTATGGGCGTATTGAAATACATTTGTCTTGTTGCCCCGCGCAGGGTATGGTGAGGGCATGAATCAGGCCACCAGCATCGCTTTGCGGGACCACCTCTATCAAGCTCTGCTGTTTCGACAGAAGGCTCTTGGATACATTATCAAGAAGAGCCACATGACCCGAGCCCAGACCATCGAGCTGATGCTGGCACACATCGAGCTCCATCCTCCGACGGATGAGTGGGTGCAGGAATTCACATTCCGGTCACCTCCCATTGGAAGGCCGCGGGTGAATAAGCTAGACTCTGAGCTCAACCCCCCGGTTAGCGAGGACCAACCTAGTGACAGCAAAGACGAAGAAGACCCCAACCCCTACCCCTACTCCGGTGGAACCCACTAACTTTGCCACCCCCGGCGATGACACCCAACCCAAACCGAAGCGCAGCCACCCGTCCAAGGGGCGGACCTACCGTGTCCTTGGTGAGGGCGAAGGCGACTACTGCATTTACGAAATCACGCCGCAAGGCAGTCAACTTCCCCTTGGGTGTCTCGTTCCCATTCCTGAAACGCCGCGTTTTGAAAGCACCAGCCAAGCCGAGAAGTGGATCCGTGGTGAGTCCATGGACCTCTTGATGGGGAAGCAGGTGATGATCTTCAAGGCGATGGAGATCATGACCATCGAGGTTTTGAACCGTCCGCAGATCTCGATCACGAAGAAGCCAAGGATTCTTGTGAAGACTCCGGAGGCCGAGGATGGCGCGGTATAGAAAAAAGCCGATAGTGATCGAGGCAACGCAATTCCTACCTGTGCCTGATGGACAGGAAGGTTTTCCGTGGCCAGAAGGGGTTTATCGCAACTCCGACGGAAACTTTCGTATCGACACTCTCGAAGGACCACTCAAGGTTTCACCAAAGGACTGGGTCATCACCGGCATCAAGGGCGAACGGTATCCGTGCAAGCCCGACATCTTTGAGGCCACCTACGATCTCGAAACACCCTGTGAGTCCGAGGCCAAGGCATAATGGACTCACGCAAGCCCCCCGTCACCGACGAGCAGGTCGAGGCTGAGCTCAGCAAGACTTTCGATAATCACTCTCCGCCGCCCCACGTCGCGGAGATCCATGACGCCTGGCGCGCGATGTGTAAGAGCTTCGCCGCCAACCTGCTCGGGCTACCCCCTACCCGTGAGCGGGCGATGGCATTGACAAGACTCGAGGAGTGTGGTTTCTGGTTGCAAGCCTGCATTGCCAGGAACCACGACAAGTTCGCCGAAACCAAAGAGGAGTAGCTATGTCACCGCAAGGATCAGGACCGAAGAAAGGAACTGGATACCGCTCACCGATGAAGGCCGTGCAGAAGAAGCAGAAGGCAACCCGCAAGGCGAAGCAGCTAGAGCGCAAGTATCCGGGTCGCGCCGCCGGCAAGGCGAAGAAGGGCGGCACCTTCGATCCTGTCATTGGCCGGGTGAAGCCTGGCAAGGGCAAGAAGTGAAAGCTCTCCGCAATGACCGATGAGCAGAAAGCAACAGAGAGCGCGGAAGACTCCGTTGCCAAGCAGAAGCGCTCCTATCGCAAAAAGAGAAAGTCTGCCAAGGCGCCTCCTTGGGTGGCTGATAGTGCAGCGCTTGCGCTTGTGCAGAAAGCCGCGGTAGCGGTAGATCTCTCTGTTGAAGAACTCGCCAACCTGATAGTCGAGTCTGGCATCCAAGCCCTCCCCCCATCCGATGGCATCACCGACACCTACACGCTCAAGGATCTCGGCCACCGACTGTGGTCGACGATGCAGCAGTATCCCAAGGATGAACGTGCTCAGTGGTTCGAGGCCCTTGCGCCGACTCAGCAGACTGCCGTCATTGTTACGCTACGAGACAAAGGCTTCGCCTCCCAGGCTATCTCGGCAGACTTTCGGATCCCGATCGTGGAGGTCAATCGGACGTGGAACAAGCACGCTGACGACCTTGGTGCGCAGGTCGTCGGGATCAGGCTCAACACGATCGCCGGCAACTTGCAGATCGTCGCTGAGCGAGCGCAGCACATGGCATCAGAGAGTGGCGACCACGCAGCTCTGTGGCGCATCCAAAAAGAGTTCACGGCGTGCCTCCAGTCTCTTGGAATTACTGATCGTGCTATTCACAAGGTCGAGGTCACGCACAAGTTCGACGACCAGAAGCGGGCAGCCCTTGACCAGCTCGTCGCCCTCGAGCGCAAAAAGGAACGACGCAGCGAGGAGATCAAGTTGATCGAGGCCAACGTGGTTGACGAGGTGCCGGAGTTCGACGAGGAGACCTACGATTGAAGCACTCCCTATACGTTGCCAACTTATCGGAGCACTCCGACATCAGAGAGCACCTTGGTCTACTCCGGGGGCTCGCGCTCGAGTGCGACGTTGTCGTGGAGCTCGGCTTTCGCACGGGTGTCAGCACGTCCGCGTTTCTGGCTGCGGAGCGGCCGGTCGTCTATAGCTACGACATTGCGCCAAACCATGCTGCCTTGGACCGGCTACAGAAGGCTTATCCGAAACTGAGGTTCGTCAACGAAGACTCTAGAAAGGCCGACATTCCTCAGTGCGACATGCTGTTCATCGACACCGACCACACCGAGGCAACGACCAAGGCCGAGTTAGAGCAGCATAGTGACAAGGTGGGTCGGTGGATTGTGCTCCATGACACGAAGACGTTCGGCCGCGTTGACAGGATGCCGGGCAACGGCAAGGGAATCCTTGCCGCGGTGGATTGGTTCCTCTCGTTCTACTCGTGGAAGATCATCCTCCACATCAACAACAACAACGGCCTGACCATCCTCGAAGAGGTGAATGCAACGTGATCTACTACGACCCCGCACGGACTGTTCCTAACTGGGCGCCTGGCGCGGCAGAGCATCTCGAGTCGTTGATGAACATGAACGACATTTGCTTCGAGTGGGGTGGCGGTCAATCAACGGGATGGCTAGCCAGGCTGGTGCAGCACGGCATGGTCATCACTGTTGAGAACAATCTGGAGTGGCTCCAGCGCACCGTAAAACTGACGGAAAAGATGTCGAACTGCCACATAGTCTGGTCTCCGAAGACAATGCGCCGCTACGTCGACGCAGTCGACATGGTGACACCGACGGTCTTCCTGGTTGACGGATACCTGAGACCTGAGTGCCTCAAGAAGGTGATCGACATTGCGAAGCCAGGCAACATCATATTGCTCGATGACGCGCTCGACTACACGTCGGCAGATCGGCGCGTCGTGTGTTCCACGTTCATCACCCGCGAAGATTTTCCGCAAGACGTGCCTCCCCCTGAACCTCCGATGGGAGAGGTGCACCGCATGCCGCACCCACATCGCGGACAGAAAAATCTGTATGGGATCTTGTCACCGGAGTTCAAAGAGACCTGGGTATGGAAGGTGCGATGAAGCTGCTTGTCTACAGTGCGGTGTTCGGTGGCCACGACTCAGTGAAGAAGCCGCAGTTCCGCGAGGACGGTGTCACCTACCACTTGTTCACTGATGTCGACGTTCCCGATGAACATGGCTGGGACAAGGTGACCATCACGGACCCGAGCAACAATCCGCGCAGAGAGGCTCGCCGGATCAAGACCTCCATGCCGTTGGACGAGGCCTCCAATGGTTTCGATGCCACCCTTTGGATTGATGGCAACATGAATTCGACGTTCCCGGTCAGAGAACTAGTCGAGAGGTGGTTGCAGAGGCGCGACTTTGCAGCGTTCATTCATCCCGAGAGGCAGTGTGTCTACGACGAGACTCGGCACATCGTCAAACTCGGCAAGGACACTGAGGCAAGTATGACTGCGGCCAGGCGGATGCTCAGTCAGGATGACTTTCCAAAGAACTACGGATTGG
>JAZFSU010000086.1:0-23175 GCA_036446335.1 Dehalococcoidia bacterium
GTCTCCTCTCTGTCAGGTGCACAGATTATACCCGCAAGAGCAGTGGATGGGAAGGTATGAGAGAAGCCCTGAGATAAGCGTAGGCAGCTCCACGGGCTACTGCCCGGTGGGGTATAACATGGTTCCGACTATCGTTGATAATTCCGGTGCCCTTAGGCTTCGGTCCGCATCTTCAGTTCTTCTTCAGGATCAACCCTTACTACGGCACGTGCGAGCCCCTATTCTCCCTGTCGTCTATATTCCTATGCGAACCTCCGAGTGTAACACAGTTCACATAATAGCTATTATGCGATCCAGCCGATCCTAGCCACTCGCAGAATTATCCTACCCTGCCGGTTGCTTTCGTTTCGCTGGGTGCCGAGGAATTTCTATAGGATTTCTTGTGTGTATCTTCTTATAAGAAGGAGGCCGCTGGACAAATCATGAGCCTTTGGTCATGTCCTTCTTCTTAAGGTCCATCTCAATGCCCTTGCGAACCCTCTTGAGCCCTCTCTCAGTATTTGCCAGGTCCCTCTTGGTCTCCGTGAGCTGGGATTGTATGCGAGCTAGCAGCACAAGCACCGAGTCTAGCAGCCCGTCGACGTCCTGCAGGTGCTTGGCCTCCCTGTCCTTCATCATACTGATGATATTCTGCGAGCTCAGCTTTCTTGCCACAGTTCCCCTCCTGTGTTTGATGAGGCCACCATATCACCACGAGCGCGATCTTGTCAATAGCCTGTGACCCTCGTGCAGGAATACCTACCAGGTTCATAAGCAAAGCCATGTATCGTAGTCTAAGATCGTGCCCGTGGCTCATTGACAAGTATCGTCGATCTTGATATATTTACACTACCACAAGGAAAGGAGGCCAGAGCAATGGCCAAGAACAAAGGCAACGAGAATCAGGAGACCAAGGGCAAGGCTCAGGAGCCACAGGCACAGGCCGAAGCGGCCAGCATGATCACTGTGAAGGACTTGGAGAAGATGACCAAGAAGCCCGGGGTCGCAATCCGAAAGGTTCTCAGGTCGAAGTTCGGCGGTGGCAACAAGGTCCCCTATCGCTGGGACCCCAAGGACCCTGTGATCGAGGAGATTGTGAAGGCCCTCAAGGACAACGGGACGGTTGAGAAGAGTCCCACCTGTGGTCGCAATCCCGAAGGTAGGCCAGAAACTGCCTGATGTGGTCTGTATCTATATCGCTGGGGTCAGGTGGCAATCCGTGCCGCTCTGCATACCACTGGAAGCAACTGAGCTTCTTCTGGTAGTACGAGACCGTTGCCAAGCTCTTACCCTCACACTTGAGATTGAGCAGGAAGCCTTTCACTAGAGACCACTGCTCAATTTTCGTATTTGGGTAGCTTTGAAGGAAAGAGGGAGACCTCTGCTTGGCCGAATGTCTTGTAGGTTCGGTGGAGGCGACGGACGGATTCGAACCGTCGAATAGAGGTTTTGCAGACCTCCGCCTTAACCACTTGGCCACGTCGCCATGGAGCGGAAGATGGGATTCGAACCCACGACCCTCTCCTTGGCAAGGAGATGCTCTGCCACTGAGCTACTTCCGCATCGAAGGCCCCCACGCCCGGTGCCACCGCACCAACTCGGCGGCAGCCTGAACTATATTCTAGCTCTCTGGGAGCCGGTTGACAAGATTCCAACGTTGGTGCCGAGGAGGAGACTCGAACTCCTACGAGCTTACGCTCACCACCCCCTCAAGATGGCGTGTCTGCCAATTCCACCACCTCGGCATCTGGCAGGGGTGGCAGGATTCGAACCCACGACCCACGGTTTTGGAGACCGTTGCTCTACCGACTGAGCTACACCCCTATTTCGAACTGCCTGGGGTACCGGGACGGAATTGCATTATACCATCTATGCTCACTGCTTTTCAATCATGAGGTCAACGTACATCTCTTCGAGGGCGGATTGCCGCACCGACAGGTCGATCAGTGCCCAATTCTTGTCGGAGATGGTCTGCAGCAGCGCCGCAACCTGCCCCACATCGGCCGCCCTGAACACGTAGTTATCGTCCCTCTTCTCATAGTCCAGATCGGCGTCCGCCTTGAACAGTATCTCGTACTCCCTCTTGCCGATGCTCTCTCGCATCGATTCGATCGTATCGCAGACCACCAGCTCGCCGTCCTTGAGGATGGCGACCCGATCGCAGATATATTCAACGTGAAACAGATTGTGCGCGCTCAGGATTATGGTCTTGCCCTGTTTGTTCAGCTTCTTCAGGTACTCGATGATGAAGAACGACGTCAGCGGGTCGAGGCCGGAGTTGGGCTCATCGAGCACCAGCAGAGCCGGATCGTGCAGCAGCGTCCGGGCTATCGCGACCTTTCTCCTCATGCCTTTGGAAAGCTCCCCCGTGTGCTTGTCCCTGTTGGCAAGCTTCAGCGAGTCCAGCAACATGTCAATGCGTTCCCTCGCCAACGCGCCCGGTATCTTGTAGAGCTCGGAGAAGAACATGAGGTACTCCCGCGCCGTCATATTCTCATATAGAGGGCTCTCCTCGGGAAGATACCCGATGGACCTTTTGATCTGCGTACTGTTCCTGGCCATATCCAAGCCCATGACATCGATGATACCCGAGGTGGGAGTCAGAAGCCCCACGATCATTTTCAAAGTAGTCTTCTTACCCGCGCCGTTGGGACCGTTGATACCCAGTATCTCACCGCTCCTCACTTCGAGGTCCAGGCTCTTCACCGCTTCGAAGTCCCTGTATCGTTTGGTGACAGACCTCAGATTGACCGCCGCGTCTGTGCGCGATTCCACTGCTTGCGTCAACATGGTATTTCCTTTCAACCCCAGCTGGTCTAATCACTTGGTCTTGGCCCCGGCGTTCCGGGTGCCCGTTATATTATGGATTCCGAACGGCACTGCCCGCCATAGCACATAAGTTGCGGTCGGCATGAGAATATAGTCCTCCATGCCCTGTGTGAGGAGAGGCCCCCCGCCGGTCGCGGTACTATTTTCCCCCCTGCAACTACCGGAAATATCCATTGTCTACCTGTCGGAAGGTATGCTAACGTTCGAGCATGGCATCGAGACTACTCGCATCTCGGCGCGAGACACTGACCGGATCGCGCAGCTTCAGCGCTGGGGATTGAAGCTGCGTCTCAGGCTGTAATGAATAACGTCCTGATTATCTCGAAACGGGAGGTCACCCGCCTCAGATCCAGGTTCACGGGCAGGTCACGAATCGTGGTGACGGGCGTCGTGGCCGTTGCGATCACAATCAGCTTCCTCGTCTACCAGCAGGATCTCGTCCTGAGCAAGAGCCTCTATACCGTGGGCGTGTCCTCCGACGGCCCGAGCATAACCGACCAACGCTTCAACGTCCTCACGCTCGACAGCAAGAGCGGCTACAAGAAGCTGTACCAGAAGTCCATAGACGTGTACATTGACGGGAAGGACGTAGTGTCACGGGGAGACCAGCGGTCGCAGTACGCCACCGGCGCATTGAAGCAGTACCTGGCGAAGCAAGAGCTGGCCCGGATATCGGACGAATATGACATCGACAAGGCTTTCCCTCTCCGTATTGAGGTCCGCCATCTCAAGACCGAGAAGCCGAGCCTGAACGCACAACCCAGGGTGTCGCTCTCGGACATACTGGGCACGCGGGAAACACCCGTCTCACAATCTGCCTCATCAGAGCCTCTCGCGCCCACTTTTGATGAACCTGCTGCTCAGGAACCGAACGATACTGCAGGCACCGAATCCCCTCAGGAGACGCCACCGCGCGTTGCCAGTGCTACCGATGCCGCTGTCAGGCAACAGCTGGAGAAGCTCGAGAGCGGGATCAGGCTGCCGGAGTTCAAAGCGGAGTTCATTGCAGACGAGGAGATCATTGTGCCGTCGCTGATGAACCCACCCACACCTCTCGCCCAGGTAATGATCGCTTTCTTCTACATCGTCCCTCTCTTCTTCGTCAGCGTATTCTTCACGAGCAGCTTCATGGAGGAGAAGACCAACAGGAAGCTCATCATACTGATGTCAGCGCCAGTCACGCCACTGCAGATTATCCTGGGCAAGATGCTGCCATACCTGGCGTACTCGATCATATGCATCATCGGAATCACATTGCTGCTGAGGGGCAACGTTCTTCTCGGCCTCGCGATCTTCATCCCGGTGATGCTATTCATCATATCCATCTACCTCATGGTGGCCCTGCTGTACCGGACGTTCAAGGACCAGACTTTCTTCTCGGTGCTGGCGGTCTGGGTCATAACGGCATATCTCGTCGCGCCGGCGATGTTCTCCGGGGTCAGTGATCTGAGCTACATCTCCCCGCTCACGCTCGCAGTGCAGATGTTCCGGGGCGAGTCGTTCGGCCTGACCGAGTACTTCCTTTCCACCACCCCGATGTACCTTATATTCTTGCTGGCCCTGTTCGTCGGGACGCGCATATTCAACGAGGAATACCTGATGGGGTTCAGGCCGCTGCACACGAAGCTGGCCGAGGCGGTCTACCTCGCAATGAACAAGAACCACCTCAGCATGTCGATACTCCTTTTGAGCCTGTTCGTCATTCCCATAGTGTTCATGGTGCAGCTCGCGTCCATCGTCATGGCCTCCAACCTGCCCATGCCCCTTTCATTGTGGGCGTTGCTGGCGGTGTCCGTCATCGTGGAGGAGATGGCCAAGTCAGCCGGCATCGCCGTGCTTCTCAAGAACAATGTTATCAAATCACGAAGGCGCATCGTAGCGCTTTCCTTCATATCCGCGCTCGGGTTTCTGGTCGGCGAGAAGCTGCTGCTGTATCTCGCGCTCAGTGTCGTGTCCGAGTCGATGTTCACTGACGCCATCTTCAGCGCCGGTTTGCTGATCGCCCCGCTTACTATGCACTTCGTGGCAACCTGCGCCGTATGTCTACTGACCTCCCGCCTGGGTATCAGGCTGTACCCGGTGGCAATCGTAGCGGGCGCAGTGATCCACACCCTGTACAACCTGTACATCATAGGTGTGCTGCTGTGAGAGCGTTCTTCATTCTGACAAAAAGAGAGCTCAAGTCGATCAAGAAAGAGAAGACGATAATGCTCGCCATTCTCATCCAATTCTTCATCGCATCGTTCTCTTCTGTCATCCTGATAGGCATCATGTCGTTCTACGACCCAGCCTCGATCGGCGAGAACACGCGGGTCACCATAAAGGTGGGCATCGTGGGCGACACGACCAGCAAGATGCTGGATCTGCTGGAGGACAGGAATGTGAAGGTGACCCCCTTCGCTGATGTCGACAAAGCGGAGGAGGCGTTCCGGTCCGGCCGAGTCGACACCGTCATGTTCATCCCTGACGGAGAGCAAGGCGTATCGGAAATGAAGCTGATCCTGCCTGAGGCGGATACATCGAAGACGCTGATACTGATGGTGTTGAATGATCCGCTCAAGAAATACGAGAACCACCTGCGTGCAGCAAACGGCGTGCAGCTGTACTACGACCGCGTGGAAGGCAAGCCCTACACCAACTACGAGTTCCTCTACTCCGTGATCATTCCCATACTCATGCTCTTCCCAGCCTTCATAGCCGGGAGTATTGTCGTGGACACAATGTCGGAGGAGATCGAGAACAAGACACTCGACACCTTATGGTCAGCCCCAGTGTCGCTGAACGCCGTATTCTCGTCGAAGGTGTTCGCCGCCATCGTCACCGCCATCATGCAGTGCCTTCTGTGGACGATTCTTCTCCGATTCAACAGCTTCGCCATACAGAACCTGGGCCTGGTGCTCTTGTTCTCCATCATCATCGCGGCCGCAATAGCATTCGCCGCCGCTCTGATCGCACTCTACTTCAAGGACAGGGAGAGGGCCCAGTTTGTGTTCTCGACAGCGCTGCTCATCACGGCGGGCCTCAGCTATTTCCTCGACCCATCGCCCTTCAGCCTCATCGCGAGGCTCTCGGTGGGTGATCTGTACGTCGGTGCCACTGACGTGCTGCTATACATAGTGCCTCTCATCCTGCTCGCCACGGCATCCTTCACCTTCTCCGGAAGACTGCTGGCAGCCAAGAGCTGAGACAAATGGCGCGACCGTCGCGGCGAGCGCCGGGCAAGCGTGCCCAAGGTCATCCCCCGCGATTCGCGGCCAGCTTTGCTCCTCCCACCAGCGACGGCGGCCAACTGTCGTCACGACCGTCAACTGACTACAGTACTGTCCCAGCCAAGGTACGATTTGCCTACCGTAACTGCAACTAAATCGCCATTGTGGAGCCTATGTGCTCGTGCTACGGTGGTATTCAAGGAACCTTGCTAGCCAACTTTGCTCCTGAAGGAGGAGTCTGGCAGCAGGGATATCACGAGGCAAACGAAAAGGGGGGGGCCGGACAATGAGACAGTTCAGAAAGGCAGGGCGGGGCCAGCGAGGATTCACGTTGATCGAGATCCTCATAGCGCTCGCCATCTTGGCGATACTGGCTGGTATCGCTGTGCCCGTTGTCACCAATCTGACAGGCGGGAGTCAGACACGAGCTGCTACGGCTGAGCTTTCGAACGTGCAGGCGGCGGTGGACCTCTTGATGGCTGATCAGGAGCTTGCAGCCTTGCCGAACCCGGTCGCTGCCGCAACCGCCAACATGTCGCTGTTCCCTGACTGGGATGCTGTGCTGTTCGGGTATGTGCTGAACCCAGGCGCAAGCTACAGGAACGACGACAGCGACAAGTATATGAGAGGCAACACTACCGGGACATACACGAGCGCCGCGGACGGCACGGTCACCCAAGTGACTACGGGCTACTAGCAGGCAGCGCTGCATAGAGCAACGCACCTGTGCCGAACTGGACTGTCCGCGAGGCAAGCAGCCAGAGACTGCAGCGTCGGGACTTGCCCGGCCCCGGATCGGTAGGAACATCCAGCGGCAAGGCTGGCCTGCTCGAGAAACCGTTGAGCGCCTGGCATGCAGCCTGGAAGAATGGAAGCGAAGGCTCGAAGTTGAGATCAATGATGATGACCCGCCGGTCGCATCGTGGCGGCCGGCGGTTTGCCATACTGGAAGACCGATCAGTGCGGAGTGTCCGGTGCATGAGCCCAGTCTCTCCGTTTCATAAGTGTTAAGACGTCTCAGGAGGTCTCACGACATGCCCACAGTGATCAACCGCAAGACCTACTACAGAACCTCGGAAGCATGTCACACGGCCGGCGTCAGCAGAAGCACCTTCTTCCGCTGGCTGAAGATGGGCGTTCTCGAGGACGTGCCACACAAGGACAGAAGGGGATGGAGGCTGTTCACAGAGCACGACGTGAACAGACTAAAGGACGAAGCCAACAAGATCGGAGCCAACGATGTCTAGGCAGAACGGGGGATGCGGCACGAAAGCTGCGAGGCAAATGTGCCACCGTAACCGTGTTTCACGAGGATGCCGCATGGATTATGTCAAGAACACGGTGCGGCAGTGCTGCTGTTGAGCAGCCACAAACATATTCACGCAGGGAGGACGTGAGGTGCAATCGTCCAAAGGAACGATACTGGTAGTTGATGACGAGGAATCGGTCAGAAACATCGTCGCCCGCAAGCTTCGGTCGGACGGGTACGATTGTGAGCTGGCCTCCAATGGCCGAGAGGCCGTGGAGACGGCGGCCAGGCAGCACTTCGACCTGGTCCTGACAGACGTGAAGATGCCCGGCATGTCCGGCATAGAGGTGCTCTCGCAGATGGTGGCTGACCATCCGGACACAGGTGTTGTGATGATAACCGCCATGGCCGACGCGCACACTGCGGTCGAGGCGATGAAGCTCGGAGCCTATGACTATGTGACCAAGCCGTTCGACCTGGAAACATTGGGGTTGAGGATAGAGAAGGCGCTCGAAAGAAGAAAACTGCTGCAGGAAAACAAGGACTACAGGCTTCTGCTGTCGGAACAGGCCTTGCGAGAGTCGAAGCAGCAGTACTCAACGTTGGTTAACTGCCTGGCTGACGCGGTGATCACCTCTCGAGGCGTCATCACCTGGTGCAATGACCGGGTCGAGGAGATATTCGGTTACACCCGGGACGAACTGATCGGACAGAACGGGAGCTTCTTCCTGCCTGAACCAGTCGATCCTGCCGATTTCACTAGATACGTATACACAGCGACCGAGGATGGGAAACATCTCGCTGGTGAGACCAGGGCACAAAAGAAGGACGGAAGCATAATACATGTCGAGTTCTCGATTTCGCGAATACCTGAGACGGATCCCCCCGAGTTCATAACAGTCGCTCGCGACATTACTGAGCGCAAGGAGGCCGAGGAGGCTCTCCGCGAGGTCGACCGCTTGAAGGCGGAATTCGTGGCCAACACCTCGCACGAGCTGCGCACCCCGCTCCAGGGGATCATGGGGTCCACCAAACTGATGCTGGCAGGCAAGGTGACCGATCCGGAGACCCAGAGGGAGTTCCTCACGATCATCGACAAGCAGAGCGAACGTCTCACCGAATTGATCAACGACTTGCTCGACGTCTCGCGCATGGAATCCGGACGCTTCAACATTGAGAAGGAACCCACGTCGCTCGTGGACGTGGTCCACGATGCGGTGATGGAACTGGACAACCTCGCGGCCGAAACGGCGATCGAGATCCGGGAAGACGTCCCGCCGCAGCTTCCCGAAGTGGAGGCCGACCCGAAACGAATGAAACAAGTGGTCATCAATCTTCTGAGTAACGCCATCAAGTTCAGTGACGAGGGCGGACAGATCACCGTCAGCGCTCGAGCCAAGGATGAAGAGGTCTTGATCAGCGTCGCTGATCAAGGCTCCGGCATTCCGGAGGAGGCGATTCCGCATCTCTTCCAGAGATTCTATCAGGTAGACGGCTCATCAACGCGCAGCAGCGGAGGCAGCGGCCTTGGCCTGTACATCTCCGGGCAGATAGTCGAGGCCCACGGAGGACGAATACGGGTCGAGTCCAAGCTAGGCGAGGGAAGCACGTTCAGCTTTGCGGTTCCCCGCCCGGCGTCTCTGCCAAGCGCGCCACAAGGATAAAGTCAGGAGGTAAAGACATGGCAGCAAAGGTTCTGGTAGTGGAAGATGACCCGGCTGCGAGGCGACTGGTCAGCTTCGCCCTGGAACAAGATGGTTACGAGGTGCTGACCGCTTCCAACGGCCTGGAAGGGCTCGCGAAAGCGCAGACCGAGAGGCCTGAGATCTTGGTTCTCGACGTTATGTTGCCAGGCCTGGATGGATTCGAGGTATGTCGCAGGCTGCGAGCTGACACCGAGACGGCCGGCGTGCTTGTTCTGATGCTGTCGGCCAAGGCACAGGAGTCAGACAAGACGACAGGGCTCAAGATGGGTGCGGATGACTATCTCGCCAAACCTGCCGACCCTCTGGAGGTTGCGGCCAGGGTGAAGACCCTGCTGCAGCAGAAGGCTGCCGGCCCCGTGCAAATATCGTCCGGTGCCGGTTCCGGTGGCTAGCTTCGTGGCACTTCGAGACCTTTCTCGGTCGCCGGCGAATTAGGAGGGAGCCTTGGACAGCGGTAAGGAAACACGGGCCAATACGAGCACCAGAGAACGTCTCGGCTGGATGCTGCTTGAGACTGGTCGGATCACGCCCGAACAGTTGGAGAAAGCGCTGGAGCTGCAGCAAGAGCGTGATGGCAAGCTCGGCGACATCCTGATCGAGCAGGGGCTTGCCACTCCGGAGGATATTGCGGTCGCACTCAGTCTTCAACTCAACCTGCCTATCATCGACTTGAAGCGCCATACCGTTCAGCCCGACGCTCTACGGCTCATCCCCGAACGCACGGCCAGGAAGCACACTCTCGTACCGCTCGACGTTGTCGACGACTCGCTCGTAGTGGTCATGGCCGATCCTTCGGACCTCCGCGCCATCGACGACATCTCGGCGCAATCCAAGCTGAGAATACAGCCGGCGGTCGGAAATCCAATTGACATACGGGAGGCTATCGACCTCAACTACAAGGCAAGTGGCGAGATCGAGCAGCAGGTCAGCCAGTTCCCTTCCGCACCCATGCCGGAGACGGAGGCTGACTCCAGTGCCTCAGATGAGCGCGTCGCGCAGACCCCTGTCGCACGGACCGTGGAGTTGCTGATAGTCCAGGCTCTCAAAGCGCGCGCGTCTGACATTCATATCGAGCCGCAGGAGAACAGAGTCCGGATGCGCTACCGCGTCGACGGTGTTCTCCAGGACGCGATGTCGCTGCCCCTGAACACTCTCGAACCGTTGCTGTCCAGGTTGAAGATCATGGCCGACATGGACATTGCGGAACGGAGGCGCGCGCAGGATGGACAATTCTCATTTGAAGTGGCGGGGCGGGAAGCCGACATTCGTGCGGCCACCTACGACACCGTCAACGGGGAAACAATGGTACTTCGCATCCTTGACAAGTCGCTGCCGCTCTTCGCTCTGTCTGAGCTTGGCTTCTCGGAAGACACGCTCAAGAAGTATCAGGACATGCTTGGCAGCCCCTACGGCATGATCCTGGTTGCCGGTCCTACCGGATCAGGAAAGACCACCACACTCTATGCCTCAACGAACTCGCTCGACCGAAACGAGCGCAGTATCGTCACCATAGAGGACCCTATAGAGTACCGCTTCGAGGACATCAAACAGACACAAGTCAACCCCAAAGCCGGAACAACTTTCGCCGCCGGCCTGCGGGCCATAATGCGACTGGACCCCGATATCATCCTGGTAGGCGAAATACGCGACACCGAAACGGCGAGAATAGCCGTTCAAGCCTCTTTGACGGGGCATCTGGTGCTCTCATCCGTCCACGCCAATGATGCCGTCGGTGTGCTGTTCAGGCTGGTAGACCTCGGCATCGAGCCGTATCTTGTCTGCTCCGCACTGGTTGGAGTAATGGCCCAACGGATGGTCCGTCGAATCTGCCGCCATTGTCAGGAGCCTTACGAACCCTCCTCCGATGAGCGTAAGGCCTATGTCAACGAACTGGGCCAGGAACCCGCACGATTCCACCACGGGATCGGATGCAATCTCTGCGGGGACACGGGCTACCTGGGCAGGACTGGCATCCTTGAGGTGCTGCCGCTGAGCGAAGAGATCAGGCGTCTGCTGCTAAAGGGTGCGGGTGCCGGTGAAATCAGGGAAGAAGCACTGGAGCAGGGAATGGTAAGCCTGCGGAAGGCCGGAATGCTTAAAGTGAGAGAGGGCGTCACCACACCGTACGAGGTGCTGCGCAATTCGTTTTCAATTGGATAGTCGGGCATGCAAGCTGGTGCCGGAGAGCGTGCAATGGCGTACAAGTACATAGCCTATACGGCAGACAGAAGACTGGTCAAGGGAAAGATCGAAGCCGATGCCGAGGAGCTGGCGAAGGAGGCTCTATGGCAGAGGGGCTACAGCGTTGTCCGCCTCAGGGCGGCCGGGCCAGGGCTGAACCTGCGCACTGCGATGCCGTCCATCTTCGGTGTGAAGGCTTCCGACGTCATCGCCTTCACACGGCACCTCGCCACCCTGATTGATAAAGGCGTACCTGCCTTCAGAGCGCTGCAAATACTCCACAGCCAGATTCGTAGCGCCGCCTTCAAAGATGTCGTCGCCGCCGTGATGCGCGATCTTCAACAGGGCAGTTCTGTCGCCGAGGCAGTCAGCCGACATCCCCGAGTCTTTCCCCCGATCTACAGCAAGATGGTCAAGGTGGGCGAAGAGACCGGAAACCTTGCCACAGTATTGAGCCAGCTGGCCACGTACATGGAACGGCAAAGAGGCGCGCAGAAAAAGGTGCGCGCGGCCATGATTTACCCCGCCATTGTCACGCTTGTGGGCGCCGGCGTGGTCACAATCCTGGTCATGTTCGCCTTGCCGCCTCTGCTGGACATGTTCGACCAGTTCGAGTCCGACTTGCCATTGGCAACCAAAGCCCTTGTGCTCTCCACAGGTTTTGTCGCGTCCTACAAGTTTCATCTGGCAGCAGCCCTCATCGGAATCGCGGTCCCGGCAATCTGGTATGCGAGAAGGCCTTCCGGTAGGCGGAAGCTCGACAGGTTAGTGCTGAAGATCCCTGTTGTCGGCCCAATCATCATCGGACGTGAGATGGCTCACTTCAGTCACACACTGTCAATATCGCTGGACGCAGGCCTGCCCATGTCGGAGACGATGAATCTGGCCATCCAGACCTCCCAGAACAGCGCTGTACGACGTGAGATTGAAAATGTCCGGACGCAAGTGCTTGAGGGGCGCGGGCTCTCCCGCACTATGGCCGCGAACAACCTCTTCCCACCAATGGTCGTGCAGGTGGTGAAGGTAGGTGAGGAGGCGGGCACGCTCAGCGCAGACATGATGACAATCGCTGACCTGTACGAGCGAGAGGTCGAGGAGAAGGTTGACTTCATGCTGTCGATGCTCCAACCCGCGCTGCTTGTGGTGATAGGACTGGGCGTCGCCTTTATCGCGATCGCGGTCATCATGCCGGTCTACTCAATGATGGGAGCCATCGAGTGATGAGAGGCTCGAGACAAGAAAGAGCGCAGAGAAACGTGATACGACGCCTGCTCTGGAGAGGACCTGCCCTGTCGGACGAAAAAGGAGTAGGCCTGGTCGAGTCACTGCTCGCAGTGGCCATAGTAGGGGTCGCGCTTGTTGCCTTTCTTGCGGCCATGTCGACGGGCTCAATGGCTGTGGCAACGGCCGACAGGCGCGTCACAGCGGAGAACCTTGCCTGGTCGCAAATGGAGGACACACTGGGTCAAGCCTACGCCGCATCCTACAGTACGATCACCGAACCGGCTGGATACGCCATTGCCATCACGGTCTCAGGTGTCGATGGCCGTGACCAGAATGAGATACAGCAGATCACCGTGGAGGTGGACCACGATGGCGGCGCCGTGACAGCGGAAGCGTTCAAGGTGAACCGATGAAGACAGTCGCTGAGCAAAAAGGAATAACGCTGGTTGAGACCATTGTGGCAGCTGGCATCGCCGCAATGCTCATCGGCGTGCTGGGCTCTGCTATATACGTGTTCACGCGGACTACGGAGCAGGGCAACAATGAGCTTAGAGCCCTGCACGATGTGCAGAACGCCGGATACTGGCTGGCACGGGACGGCAAGACGGCCGAGGCCACCGACCTGGTGGATGGGGCTGGTCCTGTCGGGAGCATGACGCTGAACTGGACGGATGGCGGCCAGGCCTACACTGTCACATACTCCCTTTCAGGCACTGGCCTTGAGCGCGACTACAACGGCGATACGATAACAGTAGCTCACTACGTATCGAGCGTGGAGTTCTCGATTTCGCAAGGGATCATCACGGCCAGTCTGACATCGTCACCCGGCGGCCGCTGGGGAACAACTGAAGAGGTGACCTACGAGATATATCCGCGAGCACTATGAAGACTTCCGGGAACGGGCAATGAATGATGAGAGGGGGCAGGCCCTGGCTCTGGCTCTCGTCGCTCTGGCTGTGGGCGCCCTTCTGGTGTCCCCGTTTCTGCGCGGCGTGAGCGGGCACAGCATCGCGTCCCGACACTACAGCACGTCCACCTTGCAGCAATACTCGGCTGAGGCCGGGGTCGAGGACGCCATCTGGGACATCACGTATGGGAACCTCACGAGCCAGCTCGGCTCCCCGGGGGACAGTGTCACCTATTCCCTGGGCCAATCGGTCAACGGGGTTTCGCCGGCCATCACCGTGACCAGAGCCGACGCGATCAGCGACGACTTTGAGAGCGGGAACTTGACCGGGGGCAGCGGCTGGCTCACCGATTGGGAGCTGCAGGGAGACTCCAGCATCATAAATACGGAAAGCCCATACGAGGGAAGCTACCACCTGCAATTGACGGGCAGCACCGGAAACGCGACGCGGTCTGCGGACCTCTCCGGCCAGTCCGGTATGCGGCTCCAGTTCTGGGCCAAGGCCGACTCCTTTGAGAACACCGAGGCGGCATATTGCCAGGTCAGCTCCAACGGAACCGACTGGACGACCGTCCAGACTTGGGCCAGAGCAGATGCCGACGGTATCTATCGCTTCTATGATATCGACCTGTCGCCATACACAATGACAAGCCAGTTCTGGATCGCCTTCGACGCCGATATGGGCAAAGCCCAAGACCAGTTCTACGTCGATTACCTGCAAATAGCCGCCAGCGGCATTGGCATTGGCTACGAGATCGTTTCCACCGCCGGCGGCGAGAGAGTCCGCGCTGACATCCTGATAGTGGGCGGCAACGTTACCATAGACTCGTGGATAGTCCAGAAGCAATCAGCGACACCTACGCCAACACCTGCCCCAACGCCGACGCCAACACCCGCACCAACACCTACGCCGACGCCAACGCTGGCAGGCGACGACTTTGAGAGCGGAGGCTGGTCCGGAGGCAGCGGCTGGCTCGCCGATTGGACCAACCAGGGAGACTCCAGCATCATAGGTACCGACAGCCCCTACGAGGGAAGCTACCACATGCATTTGTGGGGCAGCACGGGGTATGTGACGCGCTCTGTAGACCTCTCCGGTGAGTCAGGCGTCCGCCTGCAGTTCTGGGCCAAGGCCAACTCCTTTGAGAACACCGAGGCGGCATATTGCCAGGTCAGCTCTGACGGAACCGGCTGGACGACCGTCCAGACCTGGGCCGTAGGAGATGACGACGGTATCTATCGCTTCTATGATATCGACCTGTCGCCGTACACTATGTCCGCCCAGTTCTGGATCGCCTTCGACGCCGATATGGGCAACGCAATAGACTATTTCTATGTCGACAACGTGGTGCTGGTGAATTGAAATGGGGGTCAAGCTGATTGCAGAGCACCAGAAACTGACGAGAGTCGCGGGACCAGCGCCGGCCGCAAATTGGCTGCGGCCGATGTTCACACAGGCAGGAAGGTTCGATGGATAGGACTCCTGAGCCGGTAGATAGGATGAGGCAACAAGATGAGAAGTAGGCTCCGCACGGCCGCTCTGATTGTCTGCGTCGCTGCCATGGTGGCGAGCGCTATCTCTGGAGTCGGGTATGTCCAGCAGCGGTCGACGAATGATGCACTGGCTACAGAGCTGACAGCCGCCAGGCAATCCCTCAGCGATAAGAGCAGCCAGAGTGAGCAGCAGGCAGCCGAGCAGGCCCGACGCATGCAGCAGAGGCTGTCAGCCGCCGAAGCCGAAGTCGAAGAGGCCAAGGCAGCGCTTGCCGGAGCGAGAAGCACGTTTGAGCAGGCTTACTCGCCCACAAAGCTGAGTACCGGCGGCATTCTGAGAGGCATCTTCGAACTCGCATCGGAGAGCCGCGTCGATGTCGTGTCGGTGACCACTGAGACCCAGGAGGACGAGAACAGAGGTGATCAGACACTCGGCAGACTGTCAATCGAGATGCGCGTCGCGGGCAGACTCGCAAGCATAGCAGCTTTTGTGAACGAGCTGGAGGAGGGATCCGTGAAGGCGGTCAACATAAACGATATCAGCATAACAGGGGAAGGAAACTTGTATACTGCCAATCTGGAGCTGTCCGTCCTTTATCCCCAGCTCTAGAGCAAGCCGTTGATTCGGGAGGAAACTTGATGTTTTCCAAAAGCACGGTAACTCTGAACATCGAGTCAAATGATATAAGGTTCGTTGTCTCGAAAGGCAAGCGAATTGTGGACTGGGGCAGCTTGCCGTTGCCGGCCGGGCTGGTCAAGCAGGGACTGGTTGTGGACCCGTCGAGGGTGAGCTCAGCCATCGACACCCTGTTCTCCGAGAAGAAGCTGCCCAAGCGCAACGTTGTGGCCGGTCTGACCGGGCTACGGTCCGTTATCAGGATTCTTACACTGCCCAAGCTGAAAAAGAGCCTGCTTGATGAGGCGATACAGCACGAGGCCGAGAGAGAAATGCCTGTCCCCCTGGAGGAGCTATACCTCTCCCGGCAACTGCTCGGTGCCGAGGGTTCCGAACGCCGCTACCTGGTCCTGGGAGTACCGAGAGACCTCCTTGACAGCGAGGTTCGAACTCTGACCGGCGCAGGCATAAGACCGCGCAGCCTGAGTCTCAAGCCTCTGGCACTGGCGAGAGCCGCAAATCGGGAAGAAGCGCTGATCATCAACCTGGAACTCGACGCGTTTGACCTCGTAGCAGTGGTCGGTGGTATGCCCGCAGCGATGCGAACAGTCATGCTGAAGAGCAAGGAGATGGCGCCGGAGGACTTGATCGGCCAGGTGACGGACGAGCTCTCCCGGACGATTAACTTCCACAACAGCAGTCATCCGGAGCATCCTCTCGGCCCCGCGACACCGGTCTTCCTCACCGGCCTGCTGGCAACCGATACCACCACATCCTATCTCGTCAAGGCAGCGATAGAAAACCCGATCGAATCGCTGGCACCTGCTCTCGAGTGTCCTCCCGATTTACCGATCGCCCAATACGCTGTCAACATCGGTCTGGCTCTTGCTCGAACTCCAGCAAGGTCCGTCGCCAGTATCACCACAGCTCGCCCGCCTGTCGTCAATCCCAACGTGCTCCCCGCCAGATACGCGACGCAGACGCTGTCACTGGCCCATGCACTCTTTCCGATTGCGGCAATAGCGCTGGTCGTTCTCGCACTCGTCATGTACCAGGTCAAGAGCACCAGCGAAGCGGATATCGCCGGCATCCAGGGCGAATTGAACGCCGTCAACCTGCAACTCGACAACGTCAGCGAAGTCACCAGCCCCCTGGCTGCCAGCATCGACAAGGCAGAGGCAGAAGCGGAACGGCTCGAGGAACAGCGCACATCCATCCTCAGCGCCCTCGCCACCAGCGATCTGGGCAGCAATCTGCAGCAGGTGCTGGGCGCGCTTCCCCGCGGAGTCCAGCTCACTTCAATCTCGGAAACAGAGGACGATATCAGCCTGGACGGGAGCGCCGGCAACAGGCACAGCGTCGCCGACTACGTGGTTGCTCTGGAGCGAACCGGCCTGTTCTCCGAAGTGTACGCCACCTCCGTGTCCGGGGCACAAGAAGACGCCTCAATAGCATTCAGCATACAAGGGACCATCGACCCGACGCGGTAGCCTGGACCAGCCCTGCACCCACCCCCAACTGGATTCCTGCTCCGACTGAAGCCCGAAATCGAACGTGGCCCCCGTACCCCCAGTTCCAGCGGACGACATCCATTTCATGAGGTCGCCCCAGCAGGGCTTTGACAAGCCCACATGCTCATTTGCAATCATTTGCGGTACTATATGTCTACTCATGATCACCCAAGATAGCTATTGCACATCAAATTGCAGGCATGCTAGAGTAATTTCATGGTTCCCGTAATGCCGGGAACGCCCAAATCTCGCCCAAAGGGGCGTACGATCAAGAATACGTTGGTTGAGGGGGTGGCCATGATTCCTACAATGAAAATCCGGCCTGCGTTGCTCGTAGTTGCAATCGTTGTATTTATCCTCGGGCTTGCCCTAGCCCAGAGCGTCGTTCTGGCTGACAGCCATGAAGAGCCAGGTAGCGGTATGGACATGGGCGAGGGTTCCCCCGTGGATAGCATGGACACGGGCGGTATGGACATGAGCGCGGACTCCACCATGGGTGACATGGACACAAGTGGTATGGACATGGCTGCAATGGACATGAGTACCAGCAAGTGGCAGGATCAGATAAACAAGGTCAGCTATCCCGTCACGGCGGTGCTCGCTCTGCTCACAGTCCTGATATGCATTATGCTTATGAGAGCCACAGGGTTGACTGACAAATTCGGCTTGGTATCTGCCGGCCTTGCTCTGTTTTTGGTCCAGTCCATAGTCGGGGTTTTGTATTACGTGAGCAATGGCTCCATCGTCAATATGCCAACACTGATGTTCGTCATGAGTCTTTTCACCTCAGTGGCATTGCTGCTCATAGGGACTGCGTTCTATCGATGGAATCGGATGATCAGCCAAGGGTGATCAGCTAAGATAGGTATAGGGAGGCAGGGAAAATGAGCGACAAACTGTACAAAGACATACTGGTAATTGCCGAGAAATACCTGGCGAAGGATGCGGAGAAGTTCGTGGAAAGACAAATATCCCTGCATCTGAAAAAAACCCCTCACTACGACCTGGACGAAGCAGATTCTGATGCACTGGCGAAATGGTGCAAGATCTCAGGGGCATTGGTTATGGGACAGAATCGATCCGAACAGCTGGCAAATGAGATTTACGCACTTGTAGCTGGCAAATGAGATTTACGCACTAGTAGTTGGCAAAAGCCCCTCAGGCAATCTCCAGCGGACAATGCACCGCACCGCAGCTATTTCTTGACGTCCTGCAATGTCACGTGCCCCCCGGTGCTTCCTGGCGGATTCACAAAAGGACTCCCAATAATCCACGCCTGGATCACTTTCGGACCCGTCCTCTATCTGAGCGGTCGCGCCTTACCTGTGGAGGTCACCAACATTCGACGCCGTCAAGGCACGGATTGGAGCCCATGCCCCTCTACATGGGAAGTGCGGACCTCGGCCTCTGCCGCCGTGGATAGCATGGACGGCTCGTTCCAAAGCGAGGATGACAAGATGTTGGGGTATGCCATTCAGGAACAGAGGCTTCTGCCATTTGCCGCGGATGGCTGAGGACAAGCCATCCTAGTGCCAGCCACTAAGGGAAGGACTCGGATGCCGTGGCGCGACGCAGTTGCCCTGTACATATGTGCCACGGTCTTTCTAGTCAGTAACCTGAAGAGTCCCCTCCATACCTGAAATCCTGTGCCCTGGCACTGAGCAGTAGAAAGTAAATGTGCCTGCCTGGTCAACTTTAATCTCACTGGTAGCCGTTTGGCCTCCGCCCACTGTTATATTTATCCCCAGTTCATCGATGGTAAAGGTATGGGCGGAATCCGTGCTGGTCACTTTCAGACTGATCGTCTCTCCTTTAGCCACCGTGATTATCGAAGGCTGAAATGCAGCGAACCTCGCTGAGATCACGACTTCTCCGGCTGATTCAGGCGTTGGTGTCATCGTGGATGTCGGAGTGAGAGTCGGAGTGGGCGTTGTCGCTACTTCCTCACTATCACAAGCCATAACCCCGAGGGTAAATGCCAGTATGAGCAATGGTGTCAGCAGGACTGCTAACTTTCTCATTTCTTACTCCTCGTTCGATCTTTTGCTCTCACAGTCACATCGTACAGCATGAGCCGGGTACAATCGGCCTCCTCTCTTCAAGCGTTTGAGGACGACAGCAACCCAGCCACCTGAGTCCCGTCAGCCACTGCTTCGGCCAACTTGCGAGTATTCCCGTACCGAGGTGCCAAAGATTATCAATTCCATCAGCTGAAATCGCTGATGTCTTCATTTGTACTACAGGAACTCTTCGAGCAAACCCTCAACTTGCCTCGGATCGATGTCTTGCCCGACAAGTGGCCCTTTGCTTAAAGCCGGGAGTTGCTCCTCGAAGGTGGCTCTATCCTCCCTGTAAATCACGCCGATTGGTATTCGTTCCCCCCACTCCAGGGCCTTCTCAAACGCGGCCAGCTTGTCATTGGGGTTGTAACCAGATTCCTCCAGCTTATAGACTCTTTCTCGATACCACGCGTAGGTATTCTTATGGTTGAAAACGACACAGGGCTGAAGCACGTCAATGAGAGCAAAGCCCTTGTGCCGAATTGCAACCTTGATGAGTCCTGACAAGTGTTCTGCGTCGCCGGCAAAACCCCGGGCTACGAAACTGCCCCCCAAGGCCAAGGCAACAGCCATGGGATTCATCGGTTCAGCCGCACCCTGAGGTGTGGTCTTGGTAACAAAACCCAGATCGCTGGTCGGAGATGCCTGTCCTTTGGTGAGGCCATAAACCTGGTTGTCATGCACCATGTAGGTGATCTCGTGGTTGCGGCGTACAGCGTGCATGAAATGGTTTCCTCCCTCCCCATAGCCGTCTCCGTCACCCCCCACAGCAATGACAGCCAGTTCAGGGTTAGCAATCTTCGCGCCGGCCGCTGTTGGCAGTGTTCTGCCATGGAGCACATTCAACATATTGCATTTAGTGTAATGAGGCAGCTTCCCGGCCTGTCCGATACCCGAAACCATCAACACTTGGTGGGGTTGCATCTCGAGCTCCACAAGGGCTCGCTTCACCGCCGTCAAGATACCGAAATTGCCACATCCCGGGCACCAGGCGGGGGGCATCCCTGTGTAGTCAGCCATCTTCACCACGTTCAGGATATCTCCTTCTTGAGCTGTCTGAGTATATGTGCCGGAGAGAAAGGACGCCCGTCGAATTTAGCAATCTTGCCCATGATTTGGTATCCGGTTTCTGCCCGGATCAAGTGGGCTAATTGAGCAGTGGCATTGTTTTCCACTGCGAAAAGCCTCTGCGCACCTTGGAGAGCCTTAGAGGTCGCCTCGGCGGGAAAAGGCCAGATCTCACTGAAGTGGACCAGGTTTGTTTTCAGGCCCTCTTGATTTGCGAGGTCCACCGCTTCCTTGAGAGCACCGTAGGTGCTGCCCCAACCTACCAGAGTCACCTCCGCTTGCGCCCCACCATAGACCCGGGGCTGGCCAATCTCCTTCTTGAGACCTTCCAGTTTGCGAAGCCTTTTCAGCATCATTGCAGTCCTGGTTTCAGCGTCCTCAATCAAATGCCCTTCTTCATTATGCTCGTCAGCGTCCGTTGCCACCAGAGCTTCCCCTTCAAGAGGCCAGGCCCTGGGAGAGATACCGGATTCCGTAATCCGGTGTCTCTTATACTCCCCCAAGTCAGCCAATTCAGTCTTGGAGAGCAGTTCGCCCCTGTCGATGGTTACCTTCGAAAGGTCGAACTTGTCAACAGTGAAGTAGGAACTGGCCAGGTGCTGATCGGTCAACAGAATGACGGGCAACTGGTACTTATCAGATAAGTTGAAGGCTTTGACTGTCAACCAAAAAGCGTCTTCAACAGTGGCGGGCGCCAGAACAGCTCGGGGAAACTCTCCATGTGAGGCATGGATGACAAACTCGAGGTCGCTTTGCTCGGTCCTGCTGGGAAGGCCTATTGCTGGTCCTGGGCGCTGCGCATCCACCACCACGATAGGGGTCTCCGTCATGCCCGCCAGGCCCAATCCCTCAACCATGAGACAGAATCCGCCCCCCGAGGTGGCAGTCATGGATCGTACTCCGGCGAAAGCAGCACCAATGGTCATGTGGATAGCCGAAATCTCGTCCTCGGGCTGTACCACAACCATACCCACTTTCTCACACTTGCTCGTGAGGTATTCCATGATAGAGGTGGACGGAGTCATGGGGTAGGCCGCCATGAACTTGCAGTTCGCAGCCAGAGCACCCAGTGCTATGGCTTCATTACCGGTGAGCAACATGCGGTTCCCGTCACCGATGGGATCGAGGTGGTGGCTGAAACCTCCATCGAAATTGCCCTTGACGTACTCGTAGCCTGCTTTGGCTGCGGCGACATTGGCCTCGGCCACATCGCCGGTGCCAAAATGCTCCCGCACCACCTTGTTCAGTACCTGGAGGTCATAACCTACCAAACCCAGCGCCACTCCCAGCGCCACTGTGTTGGCCATTAGCTTGTTCTTTGCACTCTCTTGTGCCAAATGCTCGAGAGGCACAGCGAACAGCTTCTCGTCCGATAGCGTGTTCTCAGTTTTGCCTCCATCGAAAACAATGACGCCTTCGCTGGCCATTTCCTCCCGGTGCAAATCGATGGTTTCCTGGTTAAGGGCAACCAGTATGTCCACTGTCTCAGATATGGCCCTCGCCTCCCTGTCACTGGCCCTGACACGAAAGAAGCTGTGGCCACCTCGTATTCTTGATTCATAATCCTGGTCAGCAAAGATGTGGAAGCCACCCCGAGCCAAAGCCTTGGCTAAGATATGGCCCACTGACTGTACCCCTTGCCCCGCCTCACCACCGATCATGAAGCTAACATCTACTGGCATACATACCACCCACTGGCCTGCTGAATGGAACAACAGAGAGCAAACGCAAAGCTTGGTTCGGAATCTCCTTTATCCACCCTCATTTGCCGAAAGAGTATACATCCTTCCCCAGGTCACTAGTCAAATGACGGCCATGAAAAGCGGCTGACAAGCGGTACGTCTCCATAGCAACCTCATCTAAACTGTCCCGCGCCCGCAGGATGAAAATCAAGTCATCCGCATCGATCTCAGGAATATCTGGCATCATATATTTGCCAAACATAGCTGCTGCAATCTCGCCGCGAGAATCTTGGCCCCCTATGGTCACACAAAGGTGCATGTTGTTCAAGTGGCAGTCAGACCACGTTCACTCCACTCGTATTGGACAACTGAAACGGAGAGCGATGCGGCCAGTCAAGTCACGGCCAACATAGACATGATTGGTGCGACCATAGCCGTTGTCCTGCTATCAGTGGTATAATGGCTTTCGTCCTTAACTGGCGTTATCCGCGAAGCCATCGACGAAGCTGCTGGAAAGGGCCGGGAACGGCTATGCGAGTTGAATAGGGGGAAGCCCCCACTGCTGTCCAAGTCTCGGTTCTTGGCAGGGCTGCAATGCCACAAACGCCTCTACTTCGAGTGTTTCCGCCGCGATCTCGCTGATCCGGTCGGCGAAGCACAACAGGCAATCTTCGACATGGGAACGCGAGTCGGCCAGATGGCCAGAGACTTGTATCCCGGCGGGGCCTTGATCGCCCATGATCACTTCCATCACAAGGAGGCTGTAGCCTCGACCAGGGCCATGCTGCCTGACTCCTCCGTACCGGCCATCTTCGAGGCTGGTTTTCTATATGACGACATAAGGATCCGCATTGACATACTGGCCCGTGCTGACGATGGCAAGTTCGACCTGCTCGAGGTCAAGTCCGGGACCAGCACCAAGAAGGAGCACCGTCCCGACGTTGGCGTACAGCTCTACGTGCTGGAGGGTTGCGGAGTACCGGTAGGGCGAGCCGCTGTAGCCCATCTGAACAGGGAGTATGTCTATCCTGGCGGTGACTACGATCTCGATGAACTGTTCTCAGTGGATGACATCACTGATGAGCTTCGTGAGAAGCAGGCTGACATCCCATCGGCTCTGGAGGCAATGAGGTCTGCTTTGCAGTGTCCCGAGCCACCGGACCTGAAGGCGGGCAAGCACTGCTCGAAACCGTTCACCTGCCCGTTCTACGGGCACTGCCATGTCGATGAGCCGGAGCACCACGTGAGCCGGCTTCCAAGGGCGAGCCAGAAGCTGCTCCAGCTGCTGGAGGATGCGGGCATCGAGGATATCCGCCACATCGCCGCAGACTTCGAGGGGTTGAACGACGTCCAGCGGCGAGTCCGCGACTGTGTGGTGAGCGGTCTCCCCTTCTTCGACGCTGCCCTTGCCGAGTCATTGGGGCAAGTGGAATACCCCGTTCACTTCCTGGACTTCGAGA
>JAZFSU010000087.1:0-8696 GCA_036446335.1 Dehalococcoidia bacterium
AGACCTGCGAGATTCCTCCGCCCATCAGCCCGCAGCCCACTACCCCGACTTTCTCAATCTTCATACTGCTCCCTTCTGTGTAGAGAATCGGTACCGCCAGCTAAATATAGCAGATGCGATGAACGAAGACAAGCCCGTTGCTCTTCGACGATGCAGCGCGCGGACTTACGGACTTACCATATCCACGGACTGAATACCAGCTGCCACGCAGCTGGCAAGCGGCGCTATCTTGCAGTCCTTCGGCACAGTCCCTGAGGCCTCCGTGGCCTGTATATTATCATCGGACTATTGGACTGTGTGCACGACACACGTTCGTTACGCAGTCCTCATGGCAGTCCGCCATGTGTCGGCCCCAAGAAAGTCGTCCCCTGACCAAAGGCGCTGGCGTGGCTGCGGTACCTGGCCTGATGCGCCGCACCCGCCGCCAGGCGCGAGGCCCTGTAATCGAAATCTGGGCGTTCTCCCACTTTGGCAGCCCACCTCTTCAAGCTCCACGCCCACTTGCCACGGGCAGCCGCAGTACTATTTCATCACTCCAGGTCACCGGAAAGAGTCATTGTGCGCGTGGTGCCTGTATGCTAACGTAGCTGCTGATGCTGTCAGGAACTGAGACCGGCAGCCCACTGACCCATCAAAGGCATATATCCGGCTGGTGAGGCTACGAGCCAACAACCAAGTGCCGGTGTTGAAGCTCTGGAAGAGCCGGGATGCGAGACAAGGAGAAGCAGTGAGTAGGCTAGCCTGGCGAAAGACGACGCTTGTCCAACGGTTTTCCCTCTTGTGCCTCCTGGCACTGATCTTCTTTGGTGTTGCGCTTGGATGGATCGTAACCAGCTCCCTGGAACACAACATGCTTCAAAGATCAGAGCAACTGATCGCCGATGTTGTTTCTGAAGTCGTGCCGAAAGAGTTTGTATCTGGTGAGCTAGTTACGCCGAAGGTTGGCTCCGACTACGACGTCTTCTCGGACAAGATGAAGCATCTATCTCTCGGGCCCGACATCGTGCGAGTCAAGATCTGGAACAGTGATGGAGTCATCGTTTGGTCTGACGACGAGGAGCTCGTCGGCCAGGTTTTCCCCCATATGGATGACCTAAACGAGGCCTTGAACGGCGCAGTTGTCTCGGAAATGGAAGACATGCAGGGGGACGAACACACCTTTGAGAGCGACTTCGAAAGGCTCCTGGAGCTGTACGTCCCCATACGTTTCGGCCCTCAGGCCGAGATTGAGACGGTGTTTGAAGTATACCGAAACCTCGACCCTCTATACGCTGATATCTCGCGGCAGAAGACAACTGTGTGGACATGGACAGTCCTTGGCTTCGCGCTCTTGTTCCTGTTGCTCGTCGGAATAGTATGGCGGGCTGCGAGGCGCATCGAGGCTCAAAACAAGGAAATAGCGGAGTCGGCGATGGAGGCGCAACTCCAACTCGCAGCACGACTCGCCGCTGTGAGTCAGTTGGCAGCAGGCGTGGCCCATGAGTTGAATAACCCGCTCGCTGCGGTCCAGGGATACACCGAGTTGCTGACCTCAAGGAAAGACCTTGATGAATCCATGAGGAGCGACGTGGAGGCTATCCTTCGAGAGGCCAGGCGCTGCGTCAAGATCACTGCAGACTTGATCTCCTTTGCCAGCGAGCATAACGTTGAGAGAAGCCTGATCTCCATCAACAAGGTTATCGAGAAGAGCCTGGACCTGCACGCCCACCAGATGAAGGTCAGCAACATGGAAGTGTCGACAGAACTGTCTGCTAACCTTCCAAAGACGATGGCGGATTTCAGCCTGATGCAGCAGGTATTTGTCAACCTTGTTGCCAACGCCGTGCAGGCCGTGAGCAAGGTTCCCGGCAAAGGCAGGCTTTCCGTCAAGACCGAGGCGTCGGGTGACTCGATCCGGATAGCCTTCACAGACAACGGAGCCGGCATCGACGAAGAGACCTTGAAGAACCTGTTCAATCCCTTCTTCACCACCAAAGAGGTTGGCCAGGGAACAGGTCTCGGTCTAAGCATTTGCTACGGGATCGTCAAGCGGCATGGCGGCAGCATCCGCGTCGAGAGCAAGCTCGAAGAGGGAACCACCTTTATCGTGGAGATACCCATAGCCCACAACTTCGCTCCGGAAGCCGCCGACACTGCAGCCTGATCTTGTCGCCACCATCCTTCGAACGAAAAAGCCTCCCTTGTTGGGAGGCTTTCTTATTGCCTGGTGGAGACGGGGGAGAGTCGAACTCCCCGTCCAGAAGAATCCCATCCAGAGCTTCTACAAGCTTAGTCGGCTGATGGGTCTCGCTCAGCCGTTCTCCGCCGACCGATTGCGGTAGAGCCAGCCGATTGTCCTTTGACGGCCCCTACCGGCAATAGGGCCGCCGCACCTCGACTGCTCGGCGCCCGATCCCCACCCATCGAGGAGAGGTCAGGTCAGGCGTGGTGGCCTAATTAGGCCGCCAGTGCGTATTCTCTTTCGCCAGTTGTTTTCTTTTGCCACCTGATTTACGAGGGTGATGGCACCTCGGCCTGCAACTCTGAAATCAAATCCCCCTGTCGAACCACACGTCCCCATGTAATCACTTCTCAGAGACAGCCCCAGTCGGCCCTCCGGCAAGAAGCCTCCTCCACCTCCTTCTCGGCAACATCGCCGCACCCGCGGCCTGCTAGCGCTTCCCGCCTTTGCCGGTACTATCATGTCTCACCGCACGCTCAATTTGCCTCTGCGCATCACGCTTGGCAATCGTGTCACGCTTGTCATAGGCCTTCTTGCCTCTGGCAACGCCGAGCTCAACCTTGGCAATCCCACCCTTAAGGTACAACTTCAGCGGCACCAGGGTCAACCCTTTCCTGGCCACCGCCCCACTGAACTCATCTATCTGCCGCCGGTGCAACAGCATCTTGCGCGGCCTGGTTGCCTCATGATTGAACCTGTTCCCCCCCGGGAACTGAGCGATGTGCGCGTTCACCAGCCACAGCTCGCCCTGTTCCGGTCTGGCGTAGGCATCACGAAGGTTGACCCTGCCAGCCCGAATCGACTTGATCTCCGTGCCGGTGAGGACCAGCCCGGCCTCCACGCTATCCTCAATATGATAGTCGTGATAGGCCTTGCGGTTAACAGTAATTGTCTTCAGTCCCATAGCCCAATATACCAGAAAACAACAGTTATGTCAAGTAAGTCCGAGGAGCCAAATTTAGACTGTAATCGGCCAACACGCGAGCCACCCAAGGCCCATAGGATAGCAGTTGGACCGACAAAATGTCAATCGTAATTGCAGGCTGGAGCAAAAGCTGATAACATCATCTTGTCGAGTACTGAAAGGAGACCCCCATGCTGTCAAAGGTTCGAAGTGCAGGACTGGTACTGCTGGTCGTTGCACTCATCGCCGCCCTGTTCGTACCGTGGCTGGTATCGGTCCTGAAACCGCCTCCCACGGGCATTGAGCTCGTCGAGGAAGCATGGCAGGTGATCCTCGAGGACTTCGTGGACAGCGACGAACTTGACCCAGACGTGCTCGCTCAAGGAGCAATAAAGGGCTTGATCGAAGCTCTGCAAGACCCCCACTCGGCCTATTTTGACCCCGACCGATATGACGAGTGGCAGGAGCATCTGGCGGGGGCCTTCGGCGGCATTGGAGCCCAAGTAAGCATCGTTGACGGGCAAGTTACGATCGTGGAGCCCCTCAAGGACTCGCCAGCGGGACGAGAAGGCATAGCGGCCGGAGACAGTATCCTGGAGGTCGATGGGACATCGACCGAAGGCATGACATTGGATGAGGCAGTAGGCAGGATCCGAGGTGAGCCGGGCACGCAAGTGGCGCTCCTGGTCCTTCACGATGACGAGGAAACCCCAGTTGAGATCGTGATCACCAGGGAGATGATAAAGCTGGACAGCGTGACGTGGGAGATGCTCTCCGGCGGCATAGCGCACATACGGATCATCCAGTTCACGAACCGCACGGCTGCCGAGATGGTCACTGCGCTGGAGGAGTTGATTGACGGCGATGTGGCCGGCATTATTCTCGACCTCCGCAATAACCAGGGGGGTGTGCTGTCCGCGGCGGTCACCGTAGCCAGCCAGTTCCTGGAAGAGGGAATCGTCCTGTACGCAATTGACAATGAGGATGAGAGAGACACCTGGGACGTGCAGGCAGGAGGGCTGGCGACCACGCCACCGCTGGCGGTACTGGTGAATGCACACAGCGCCAGCGCCAGTGAAGTTGTGGCCGGCGCTCTACAGGACCATCAGCGGGGGCGGCTTATCGGAACGACCACCTACGGCAAGGGCAGCGTCAACCACGTCCGCCAATTGAGCGATGGCTCTGCCATATACATAACTATCGAGCGCTGGTACACTCCGAACGGTCGCCAGATCGAGGAACACGGCATTACTCCCGACGAAGAGGTGGAAAGGACGGTGGAAGACGTGAGGGAAGGACGTGATCTTCAATTGGAGCGGGCCATCGAGTACCTCATGAGCCAGCTCATAGTCTCGCTGCCTTGAGGCCCGAATGTGGGCCACAGCTGACCCAGAAGACTCGCCTTGGCGTCCCGACGGCAGAGCAGCGTGGCGGATCACGCCTCGACATTGCCAGCATCCGGCCGGCGTAGTATATTACTTGCGCAGGCACACAACGCAGCATCCGGAGGTAGAGTTAAATGCTTGAGCAATTCCGAGACGTAATGATCATCATAATGGCCTTCACGGCCATCGGCGCCACCATATTGTTCGCTGCGCTAACATTCGTCATCTTCCGCAAGATATCTCGCACCCTCGATTCTGTGTCAGCGTTGGTGTCAGAAATCAAGAACGTCTCGGCTTTCGTGTCAAGGGGTCTGGCAAAGCCAACAATCAAGGGCGCGAGCGTTGCCGCGGGAGCAAGACAAGTCTTGACTACAGTCGCAAGATTCGCACGGAGGAAGGAGGACAAGAGTGGAAAAGGAAAATAGCGGTTCGGGTTTCCTCGCGGGTTTGCTGGTTGGCAGTATCGTCGGGTTGGCGTTGGGCCTCCTGTTTGCGCCGCAGCCTGGAGAACGATCCAGAGAGCAGCTGAGGGGCAGGATGGACGGGCTTGTCTCCCTGAGCAAGGCCGCCTGGGAGGAAGGGAAAGAAGCTGCCAGCCAGAAGGGCGCAGAGGTGCAAGCGAAGTTTGAAAGAGCGAGGGGTCGGCGCGGCTAGGTTCGCGCAGCTCGGAGGACTAGCCCATCGCCGCGCTGTCCGAAGACCCGGCGATCCTGGGATACGAGCCAAGTATCTTCAGGAATCTGGACATCTCCTGCAGAGCTGCCACAGCCTGGCCGCAAGTGTCATCCTCTGTATGCCCCTCGAAATCAACGTAAAAGACGTATTCCCAGGGTTTATCCTTGCTCGGCCTTGATTCCAGCTTCGTCAGGTTGATGCCCCTCGTCGCGAAAACACCCAGGCAATCGTAGAGCGCCCCTGGACTATTCTCTGTCGCGAAGACGAGCGAGGTCTTGTTCGCGGGAGCATATTTCGCCTGCTCCTTGGATACTACGAAGAACTTTGTATAGTTGTTCGGAATGGTTTGAATATCCTCGGCCAGGATCTGCATCCCGTAAATCTGGGAGACCCTCTTGCTTGCTACAGCTGCACAACCAGCCAGCTTTTTCTCACCTATCAGCTTAGCGCTGCCGGCAGTGTCATAAGTAGGGACTATCTCCACGTCTAGCTTGCCAAGAAACTCCTGGCACTGGGCCAAAGCCTGCGGGTGCGAGTACACGGTCCTCACGCTGGCAATGCTCTCGCCCGGCAGCGCCATGAGACAGTGGTTCACCGCCAAATCGAGCTCGCCAAATATGCTGAGATCGCATCTCAACAGCAGGTCATACGTCTCATTGATGCTGCCTGCCTGGGAGTTCTCCACAGGGACAACCCCCGCATCCGCCCCCCCCTCGGTCACAGCCTGGAAAACGAGTGCCAGCGTGCGGCACGGCGACCGGTCCACGCCACCGAAGAAAGTGGTCACCGCATCTTCGCTGAAGGCGCCTCTCTCCCCCTGGAACGCAACCCTGGTCATTCGTCTTCTCCAACTGGGTCTGGGCGAGAAGCTACCTGCCCATCAGTATGGCTCGTATCGGCTCTTCGTTCTCGGGATTGGTGATTGCTACCACCTCGTCCTCAGCTTCAATAACGGTTTCCTTGGTGGGTATCTGAGGGCCCTTGTTCTTACCGATGACGAGCAACACAGCGCTGCCCTCGGGCAGGCTGAAGTCGCCGAGCTTCTTCCCCACTACTCTCGAGCCGGGGGGTATCTTGACCTCGACAACTTCGAGAGTGCCACCCTTGAGCTTGAGCAAGGGGATTATGGGGTGCGAGGGGAGCTCCTGTTCAATGTGTGACAGGATGATTTGAGTGCTACAGACCGTGACATCTACGCCCAGTATCTCGAAAATGGCCTCGTTCGCGGGGTCGGTGATGCGAGCCACGGTGCGCGGCACATTGAATCTGTGCTTGGCCACTTGACAGGCCGCGAGGTTGACCTCATCACGATCCGCTACGGCAACAAACAGGTCCGCCCTGCCGGTGCCCACCGACTCCAGGGTCACCACCTCACAGCCGTCGCCACGATAAACGACGCTGCCCAACTCCTCGATGAGCTTCTCGCACCTGTCCGGATTCTCCTCCAGTATCAGCACCTCATGGCCATCGCTAAGCAGGATCTTCGCGAGGCGATAGCCGACCTGGCCCCCTCCAACTACGACTATGTACATCTCTCGCTATCCTTCGGCTTTCTCTTTCAACAGCTTCGCCACAACCTTGGTCAGGCTGACCGACTCTATCCCAAGGCTGTGGTACATTTCCTCGCGCATCGGGTCGTAGATCCGGGCAACCACCTTGGGCACGTGATATATGTGCTTGGCGATCTGACACGCCATGGCGTTTCGGTTGTCCCCTCGCGTCGCAGAGACGAACACGTCCGCATCCTCGATCTCTGCCTTCTTCAGGTCTTCCTCCTCCAGTCCACTGCCCACAATCGGGGAGCCACGGAAGCTCGCAGGGAGCTTCCGGAGGCTGTAGGCATCGGTATCCATGATGACGACCCTATGGCCACCCGCGTCCAGCATGCCGGCTAGCTCAGCACCAACCCGCCCGCAGCCCATTATAACAACCTTCATGGTCTACTCACGATCTTCCTCAGGAACAGGTTCCCTGCACACAATGACCCATGAGGGAGCATTCCTGAGAACATAGGGCACTGTGCTTCCGAGGCTGAACTCTCCAAACTTCTTCTTGTAGCTCAACCCGATCACGATCAAGCCGGCACCACGCTCTATAGCTTCGTCAACGATCGCCGGGCCTATCTCGCGTGCCTGCAAAAGGTCGGTTCGGACTTCATAGTCCTGCTCCTCAGCAGTGCGCTCGGCTCGATCCAGGACAGCCTCGCCCCTTTCGATCTCCTGCTCTATCTCAGCATCAAGAGGGAGAGTCCGGTCCACCTGGATCACATAGGTAACATAGACCGTGCCCTTCACTCGCTTGGCCAGTTGGCAAGCCAGTTTGACTGCCTCTTCATCTGCCGCGGTCCCGTTTATGGGAACCAGAACCTTCTTGGCCTCTATCAAGTCCTTGCCCGCTGCCATAACTTCTCGACTTCCAGCCTCCTAGTTTAGCCATTATAGAGCGTCTTGTAAAGAATGCAAGAAGCTAGTGGAACCGCAGGCACGAAGGTTCCCCCTGCGGCCCACTGCGCGACCCTGCATGCTCCATCGAGGCCACACCCATAGAAGCTCGTTGAGACCGAAGCCGCCTGAGAGTATTCACGCCCTCGCTGCTTAACGGCAGCCACTCGGCAATTCCCTGAACCACCCCCAGGACAATGCCTTGGGCGACATCGGTCACCGTTGCACCTTCGCAGCCGCGTCAGGATCATATCAGATTTGCCCTGTGTCGGCCCAACCACACGCCAAACCGCTGGCCTCCCAAAGGAATCATTCGGCAGATCGGCGTCGGAGAAGGGCCAGCTGCCAGTATCCATCCTATCCGTCGGCGCAGCCCTTACCATAGTCACAGTACGGAAGTACCAGATCGAGAGGTTAAGAAAGGTTAGGGATAGCTCGGTGTAATTGACACCGACCACTCGTGACACTAGACTGGAACACAACAGACAAATACTCACAACAATCCATCATATTGGGATGCGTTGATCCACTAGCCGTATCTGGTCACTTGGGTAGTGGGGAGCAAGTAGTGAAACCGACCTTGCGGGGTCGGTTTTCTTGTTATCCGGCGAGGAGCACGACTCCAGTTCTAAACTATGAAGGAAAGCGGATCGCCATGGCAAAGATGTGGCTGACCTTCAACGGTCTGGATATCCTGACAACGCATTTCGCCCTGCAGATGGGAGCCATCGAGGCCAATCCCATTCTAAGTGGGGTAAACTCCGCATTTGGGGAGGCCGCCGGATACGGACTGAAGCTGTTCCTCGCAGTGGTCGTGGCCTTCTTGATCTACAGGACAGGCAGAGCGTTCCTGTTCAAGTGGTTGAACGCGGGGCTGGGGCTCGTAGTCCTCTTCAACATCGCAGTTCTCATGTATTACCTGGTTGGATGACCAGGAGCCCAAAAATGGCTGGCTGTCAGGGTCACTGTGTGGACACCGTCAGGTCGACGTGCCTCAGATCCCCCATCACAGTCCACGCCGCTTCGTCGGGGCCGGACGCCACAGCCCGAACTCCGTTGACACGAAATTC
>JAZFSU010000088.1:0-3155 GCA_036446335.1 Dehalococcoidia bacterium
CCACCCAGAGGTCCGTATCCTCTCATGCTCTTGCCTTTCCGTTGAAGAAGGTGACGAGAGTTCGCTTTCCCGAGGCGTAAGTGAATATTTGGGTCTGGCTCCAGCTGCCGGGGCCGGCATTGTACCCCTGATCGAGTTTGCCCAGGATGCCGGCCACGTACAGCCCGTCATAGATGCCACACGTATGCTTGTCGCCGATGTTCGCACGCCTGCCGAACTTCGACAGACCACCAGCGGTTCCCCGTGTGCCATTAGCCCCCTGATGACCGTGCATACCGCACTCGATTTTGCCGGCAATCAGGAAGCTATCGTCTTCGTCCAAGAAGTCGGCGAAGCTCTCGCCCTTCCTCAGACATTTGTAGTGCGTGCTTGTCGGGTGCGCATGGATCGCGTCCACGCCTGCCGTGCCCATGGCCCAGGCCGTGAGGTTGGGTTCCTTTCCAGGGTGGTCCTCCATGTACTGCCAGAAGTACGAGGCCGCGCGCAGGAAATAGGTGGCATTCTTCTTGTCCTGGCGGAAGTCCGCAAGCTCCAGCCACCGCTTGAGCCAGAGGTCGTGGTTGCTGGCGACCACCACCGTGCGCACAAAGGGCTTCATAAAGCGGCAGAGATACTTCGCGGTCAGCCGCATCTCGTCGAGCACGCCCCGGTGTCCCAGCTGATACTCGATGTACGACTGGATGTGCTTCTTGCCAGCCGGCCGGTGGGGGTTCACCACGCGGTTGTCGATGAGATCGTGCATCAACTGATACTTAGGCTTGAGCTGGTCGAGTACCCGCAGCGCCAGCTCGGTTGCTACCGGGTCCTCGTAGGTGGGGTGGAGGTCCCCCCAGTTGATGGCCTCCAGACGGTTGCCAGTGGTCACCCTACCGTCCTCAACCTTGAGGTCCCAGTCGTAGATGACACCATCATCCTGGCTGTTGAGCTGCCGCACGAACCACGTCCCGGTGTCATCCACCTCGACCAGCGCCGCACCGTAACAGTTCCCGGTGAGCACCCCGCCGGCCAGGGTAAAGCGGTGGCTCGGTTCTACAACCGCACACAGGACTTTCGACTTGCCGGCCGGCGTCATCTTCGTGACCAGCCAATCGACGGGAGCATCTGACAGCGTGATACGCCAGAGCTGCCGCCGCTCTTTCCCAAACGACGAATAGCCGCCACTCCCGCCCTTGCAAATACCCGTGCTTATCAGCCCCGCATAGGGGGCGACGGCTTGCACCCATTGCAAGTAGGTTTTATCAACGGAGCAGAGCTGCTGCTTTCCATTCGCGGGCTGATGGCCGTCCGCCGCCAGCCAACCAACGAGGACGCCGCGTAGATACGCCGGGGGTACATCTCCCTGTGGCAGCTCCTTATAATTCCGTTTCGATTTATGGTAGGCGGTGCCGACATAATTATTCACGTAAGTTCGGCTGGGCCACACAGTGATGTTATCAAATAGGTGTGCCCAGGCGGCTACGCGAGCCCCATGCATACACAGCTGGTGGCTATACACCCCTCCCACAGATTTATAGATCACAGACCCATCTCCTAAGATCAGCCCGTGACGTACACCCTCCAGGTAGTCTGGGTCCGTGTCATCAAACTGTTTAATCCGGCTACCCTTTACCTTGTCCCCCTCTCTCAAAGCAGCAGTAACTCGCCCATTCGTTAAGTGCCAAGTGTGGCTTCCGGTCACGGACACGCGCTTGCGGTAGTCGGTGCCGTTTCGGATGTTTCCCTGGAGTGGCGCCAACTCAACGTCGAACAACTCCTGTTCTCCAAACGCCCGAATGGATGCCGACTCCCAAGCCTCCCCCGACCATACTTTAGTCTCCTGGCCTTCCATTTCACCCAGCGTCCGTAACCCTTCGTGCGTTAAGAACTCCGTGTCGGGGTGGAAGCAGTGGTGGAACTCGGCCAGTTGCCCAGCCTTGCGCTGGATGTAGTTGCGGTGCGACAGCGTGCCCGTGGTATACATGAGCTTGGTGCTCTCCTCGGGGTGCGTCGGCACCGACCGCATGGCGATGCGGTTGTGAGGCATGACCATGCTGTCGCGGTGAGTGTAGGTGTTGAAGCCGACGAGAGGGTTGGGCGAGGTGGGGATCACGTTGGTCTCCCCTACCCACACCAGGCCCGGCGCCAGCTCTTTGCGCTCGTCAACGAAATAGTCCTCGAAGCATTTGTCCCAGTGGTAGGTCTTGTTGGATCGCTGCGCAGCTCCCGAGATGATGAGCTTCTTGTCCATGTCGCTGGCGTCGGCGAAGCGGTTGTACACCGTGCGGGCCAGGATGATCTCTGCCTTGTAGTGCTTGGCGAGGGCCTTGAGGTTGATCCATAGCTCCTCGTTGATGGTGGTGTTGTTCTGCACCGCCGACAGAATGTACCTCTTAACCTCCCCCTTCTTCGGGATCGTGGACGACCTCGCCTCGCGGGTCTCCAGGCGCCCGCCGATTGCGGGGGTCACGTCCTCCTGGTCCCCGGCGGCGGCGGCCTTGCGCTCCTCGATGGTGACGCTCCCCATATTGCGCGCGACGAGGAGGCCCTGCTCGACAGCCTTCTTATAGAGATTGTGTGCCTGCCGGTAGGAGATGCCGGCAATGCCCCCCACCATGCGGATGGACAGGATACGCTTGTACTGCTTGACAAACTCGGCGACGGTGATCATTGGTGTAGTTCCTTCATCAGTTCCATGAAGTCGTCAGCGTCGAGGAAGACGAGCCACGACTTGTTGTTCTTGCGATACCAAACGGTGGGCATAGCTCTGACCGCATCCGCCTTCGCCTGGGCCATGGCCTCCCACAAGTTGAGCTGCTCCCGGCGCTTCACCTCGACGTGGATACCCTCCATATTGTGTACCACATCTGGATCACCATTGCCACCACTGAATTGCTGACCGCGGCGGGCCTCGAAGCCATGCTTGCGGATCAGGTCGCGGACCTCGCGCTCGGCTTGCTTTCCCTTGTTGCCGGAGTGGGCCTTCCGCTTCTGCTTACGCTTAGTCATGGCCACGTCCACTTTGTCGGGCACTTCTTAAACGACATGGTACACCAGACATCCTCCCCATCAAAATCAGAGGTCAGACTAGGGAGGTGGCGCACGGGGCGGAACTTCGGCTCCGGGAGGTTGTCTTCCACCCAGCTCATGTCCTCCGGTACCGGGTTGGGTTCGTTGAT
>JAZFSU010000089.1:0-12818 GCA_036446335.1 Dehalococcoidia bacterium
GGGCAGTATCGACATCTCCTCCAGTGGCATCTGCATCAGTTTCGCCATCTGCTGCAAAAAGACTCCGGTGCCGGCAGCGCACTTGTCATGGTTGACCCAGTCACTGATGCGACCTCGCTCGTTGACCTTGAGCACGGTGGCCGATTCGGCTCCCAGGTCTATTGCCATCCGGGCTTGAGGAAACAGGTAGCTGACTCCTCGGGCCAGGCAGGTCGTGATTGCTTTCTGCTGGTGACTGAAGGAGATCTGCTTCGCCGCTATCCCGGTCGATACGAGATGCAGATCACCGTTGGCACTGACGCCGGCCCTGGCCAACATTTCATCCAGAGCCGCCCTGGCGCTCGATTCCGGCTCATCGCCCGAGGGCGCGATGATGAAGAAAGGAGTGCTGTCACCATCCAGCATGACTACTTTCGTGGTCAGGCTGCCAATATCTATGCCCAGAGCTTTCATGATGTTTGCCGATCAGCGGTCTTCGAGAAGCTCATAGAATCGTTCCAGCTTCTCGCGCATCTCCTCTTCGGATGTGATCGTGGGATCCAATATGTCGCAGTCCAGCGTCAGGACGGGAACATCGATTTCGTTCAAAATGTCCTTGAACAGTTTGATCGTGGCGCAGGTGTGCCGGCAGCCGACATGGGCATAGTACACTGCGCCATCAACCTTGTAGTCCTCGGCGCAGCGAACCACTGCCTTCAGTGCGCGGTCATCGAGTGGGCCGTACATTCGCATCTCGGGAATCATGTATGTCTTCTCGGCCACGGCCTCCAACGGCCTGCTGGGGTCGAGCCTGCCATCTCCCCAGTACGTGAAAAACGGTTCGGTTACGCTCACAGCGCCGTATTCCTGAGACATCTTCTCCAGGAACCCAATCAAATACATCGGCGGAATGAACAGGCTCATGAGGCGGAAACGCTCGTTGGGCACGGCTCCCTGGCCCGCGTCGACCTTTTCAGTCAGCTCCTGGCGAAGTGTTTCCAGATACTCGATAGCCCTTGGATGTCCGGGGAACAGGTAGTCGAGTGTCACTAACTCCAGGAAGCCCTGGAAGTGAAAGGGCGAGGGGACTGCCTTGCGCAGTTCGCAAATCTCTCGGAGTAGCTCGATCTGCCTGTCCGCGCGAGCCACAATCTCTGACAGCCGGTCCCAGTCCATCCTTTGGCCTGACTGCTCTTCCAGGAAACGTATCACGCCTTCCAGCTCACCAACCAGATATTTCATCTCTGGCTCGCTGCGCTGGAAGGGGTGGTCCAGGAAGAATCCGGGGCAGTCGCTGATCTTCATGAGCAGCTCGCCGCTCTTTGCCGTGTTGTCGCAGACCAGGTTGGTCCAGAGCACGACATCCGGGCGCGGCACCGTGCCGATGGCGAACGCTCCTGCCAGCCCCCGGTGCGCCGTGCATATCTCAGGTGCAAGGCCCAGATCAGCGCCTGCGGACAGCAGATCGGCGCACTCGCCTGTGAAGAGGGATATCATCCATGTGGTCGTCTCTGTGTGCATGGGGACGATATCCATGGCGTAGAGGATTTCGGCCGGGAAGAAGACCGTGTGCGCGGCGACGAACTTCCCTTCCTCACGGGCGTTGACCAGTCGAGTGAAGTACTCGGAGATCATCTCATAGTAGATTCTCTCGCTCTTGCGCCCGTCAGGTCGAGCCTTGTTCATCCTCAAGAGGATACTGCATGCTCGCAGGATCGAGTCGATCTGGCTGTTCGTGACATGGGCGTTGATCATCTCTTCTTCGCTTCCAGCATTTCGAGGAACGCCTGGACTCTGGTCTGGAGTTGCCCCGATCCAGCCGTTCCATACTCCACATCCAGGGCCAGTGTCGGCACGCCATGAGCCTGCAGACTCGCAGTGAGCAGAGGCAGGTCATGGGCGTAGGTTACGCAATGCCTGATGATCTGGCTCACCACGCCGTCCACTTTGAAGTCCCGAACGAGGTCGAGTATGCGGTTGAAGCGCTCCTCGGACGGGAACATGCGGGCACAGGGAAAGTTGTTCAGGTAGCGCCGGGCAATGGCCTGTAAGGGAGTGCCATCTCCATTCAGCACTACAGGGTCGGACCAGTACCTGGTGCTCGTGCAGAGTTCGTCGGCTACAACCAGAGCTCCCTGCTCCTCGATGCACTTGATGAACTCGGGATTGGTCAGGACGCTGCCGGCAACCATCAGGCGAGCCCGCCCCTTGTGACGTCTCGGCGAAGCCGAAAGATCTTGCAGCAGGCTCTTGAGGTTCTCGTTGAAGGCCGCTTTGGGCATGTGAATGCTGGCGTTGAGCACCTCCATGGTCTCGGCCCCTGTGATGGGCGGCTCGCTGAGTTTTCGCAGTTCGTAAAGACTCCTCAGGAGCTCTCTTGTCTCGTTGTACAGCTCGATGGATTCACGAAGGCTCTCGTCACTTATCTGGGTTCCAAGGAAGTCCTCGAGATGTTCTTTGAACTGGGTAACCTGGCTGTAGTAGAGCGCGTGCGCCTCCTCGGTGAACTTGCGCGGTATCGTCATCACGTGCTGGAACGGCGTCCCGACGTACTGGCGCCAGAGATCGAACAGCCGGCGAGCCCCGTCGCACGTGGAGCCGCCAACAACGCCGTCCAGGAAATCGTATTCTCCCCTGAGTCCCATCTGCAGACAGCTCCGCGAGAACGAACAGTTGTTCGCGTAGAGGTAGGCAGTGCCATCCTCCAACTCCGTCTCCTGGCTGTGGCCCGTGATCCTGATTGGCAGCGCGCCGGCTGCATGCATGATCTCCTCAGGGACATAGGTGCAAAGCCAGCCAAATACCTTTCCCCCGGATTCCTTGTGCTCCTGAATCTGGTTGGTTCTCGGAAACGTCCTGTTGACTTCGTTGAATCGATCCAACATATGCGGCTCAGCGTACTGCTGTTTCGCGGAACCTGCGATCGCTTCTTCGGGAAGGTTGCCGGGCACAACGCCATGGGGAGAATCTGCTAGCTGATTCCGCGAGTGCAAAGGTGGGCTTCTGACATTTACGGCCTATTATATATACCACAGGGGGCTATTTCAACACAATTTGGTGCAAAGGTGGAAAAAGCTACCAGTTTTTCCAGTGAAACGCCGCGTGGCCCGGCACTGAGGACCGGAATTCCATGTAGTTGGGTCGCATCAGGCCCTGCGAACTTGAGGCCGCAAGTGAGACACAGCCTATCGGTCTTGCCGGCGGTCGCTTGACAGAAGGACCCCCCGGCTCACGCCCTCGCGCATGCGGCCGTACTCAGAGCTGAACTCCGCCCCCAATAGGAGGATGAACGCGGAGAAGTATATCCAGACGAGGAGGGCAACCCCCGTACCCAGGGAGCCGTACACCGCCTGATAGTTGGCCAGGTTGTTGAGGTAGAAGACGAACAGGCTTTTGGCGACCTCGAACAGAATTGCTGCCAGCAGTGCGCCGGGCCAGATGTAGCGCCAGTAGGTTTTGGTGTTGGGAAGGTACTTATAGATCACGAGGAAGATGGACATGCTTATAAAGAACGCCAGGAACCTGGCAAGCACGTCAACGTCCGGGATTGCTACCGGCAGGTCAATCCTGTCCAGAATCGAGAAAAGGCTGGTTGCTCCCAGTGATAAGAGCAGCAGAACGCCGGTGCCCATCGCCATGGTCAGGTCGCGCAGCTTCCTTACATATATTGGGCGGTCGCGATGAACGTCCCAGGCTCGATTGACCGCTCTGGCTATAGCGCCGAACATGGCGCTGGCGGACCAGAAGAGGCCAAGCAGGCCTAGCAATCCGATGGCACCCCTGTGGTCGATGATGTTGGTGATGAGGGTGTTGAGTTCGTCGACCGCGCCGGGAATGTTGCGGTCGACGAAGATGAAGAGCTCCTTCTGCACAGTCTCGGAAGGCAGAACCAGACCGAGAATGCCTATGAGTCCGAGCAGAAGCGGGAAGATGGACAGGACGGCATAGTAGGCGACGCCTGCTGCCATGTGGGTGGCGTCGTCGGCACCAAGTTCCTGCACCGTGCGAACGACAAGCTGCACTGCCGGAATTCGGAGGAGCCGTTCCTTGATCCGATCCCGTGTCTCCAAAAGGGGGTTCAACGCCGCCCTGAACCGGGACATGACGAAGGCGAGCATCTGTTGACCTTGATGTCGCAACCGCCGAATTCCATCCAATGCACGCATGTGTCGATCTCGGTTCAGCAATGGGGGGCGGATCCGATGCGGATCCGCCCCCACAAGTGTTCTCCAGGATGGCAGGTATGGGCAGACATGGCTGGGCCTGGCACAAGGCCAACGTGGTTCACGATGTTGCCATGGTTGAGCGTATCTGCTCTCCTGCCTGAGCTCTCACGCCGTTTTCTCTTACTCGCTCTTCTTGAATGGGGCCTTGGCTACCACCTTGACCCCGGAGATGGTTCCGGAGACGGCTTCCGTGACGGTGTCGACGGCGGCCCCCCCAATCTCCTGGGCGGCCTCGATCGCTCCTGTGGCAGCCGCTGATGCGGCATCCTCAGCGCTTAGCGCGACCGCTTTCGAGCCATCGATGGCTCCCTCCACCGTCTTGCGAGCAACCGCAGCCAGATCACCACCTACCTCGGCGGTACCCTTTATGGAACCGCGCGCAAGGCTGTTGATGGCGCCGAGCAAGTCTCCGCCTGTCTCCTGGGTGCCGCTGATGGCTCCCTGTACTGTATTCAAAGCGACTGACCCCAAGTCTGCACCCACGTCTTGTCCGCCTTGGATGGCTCCTCTGGCGATGCTGAAGGCTGCGTCTTCCACGCCAAGGCCGACGCTCTTGGTGGTCGCGAGCGCACCATCTGCTGCGTCTCGGGCCACCTTGGCCACATCACCGCCGACTTCGCTCGTGCCCTTGATCGCCGCCCGCATCGTGTCGCTCATCACGCCAGCTGTCACCGTGGTGACCTCGCCGACGCCTCGTATGGTACCGATCACAGCCCCTTTTGCTGCGGTGCCAAGATCTCCGCCAGCCTGACTGGCTGCGTTTATGGCTCCTGACACGCTGTCTCCCGCCAATCCTGATGCTTCCGTGACGACATCTTTCACACCGCGCAGGCCGTCTACGACATTGCTGCGGGTGACCTCTATGGCACTCTGCCCAACATCACCCACGCCCTTGAGGGTATCAGACAGGGCTTGACTTACCTTCTTGCCTAGATTTCCCAGTGGCATAATGGCACCTCCATTCTCATAGTAATTCTGCGCCTAGTTTCGAGGTCTATCGTTCTCCCATTGAACCACCTCCTCCATGGCCTCCCTGAGCCCTTTCCGGCTGGTCTGGATTCTCAAAAGACTATTGATCGACATCTGCCGATCGCTACGAGAAGCCAGGATGGCAGTCAAGGACACTTCTGCAAGGCTAGCGGCGTCATTGCTGACGATAGCCAGCGTCCTGAAGTTGCAGTGAGGCGGTGTCGCCTCGTGGCTGGTTGAGATTAGCACCTTTTGCTGGGTGCGTCAAGCATTCGGCGAGGGACATCGGGCGCGACAACCCAGGCCAGAGAATCATCGGGGGCCGCACCCGTCACTCGGTGTCAACTGTCTCGTCGTCAGGGATGCGAGGTTCGTCGGGGGGCGGCGAGGTTGGGCTCGAAGGGCCAACCTGCGCCTGGCCTTCTCCCCTTGGCAAGGCATTGCCGAAGTAGACCTTGGTATGAGGCCATGGGATCTCGATGCCCTCCTCGTCGAAGGCCCTCTTGAGGCGGAGTCGCAGCTCACCCATTATCCCCCACTGTTCGAGAGGCTTAGTATCGCCAAGTATCTTTATGTCGATGCCTGAATCGCCCAGGTTGTCGATCCGCAGCACTTGGGGAGGCGTTATTATCTTGCGTTTCCATTCCTTCTCTTCGGCCATTTCCAGCCCGATCCGGTTGATGACCTGGATGGCTCTGTCGAGGTCCTCGCCATAGCCCACGGAGATGTTCAGGTTGACCCTGGAGAAGTCCCTGGTGTAGTTGCTGGCCACCTTTATCTCGCCGTTGGGAATCACATGCATGATTCCATCGAGATCCCTCAATATTGTTCTCCTCAGGGTCACTTCCTGCACCAGTCCGGCAATGTCAGCGATCTTCACAACGTCGCCTTTCCCGTACTGGTTCTCGACTATAATGAAGATGCCGCTGATGTAATCCCGGATCAAGTTCTGGGCCCCGAAACCGATCGCTATCCCCGCTATTCCGGCTCCGGCAAGCAGAGGGCCGATGTTGAGGCCCAGTTCTGAGATAATCATGAGCAAAGCTGCCAGCCATAGTATGACTGCGACCGTCTGGTCCAGGAAGTGACTCAGCGTATCGACCCTCTTCTGCAATTCCTCCTTGGCGCGCCGTTTTCTATCCTTGATGACGCTCCCCTCCACAAGTCTGTGGATGAGTCTCTTCGTGATCTGGTGTGCGACGATCGTAATGGCGACGATGATGGCGATCCGAATGCCATGAGTTCCCAACCAGTTTCCGATGGCTTCTCCGGCAAAAGTGATGTCCACTCCAAAACGCGGAAGAACTGCGAACACTGTGGCGATAAGGATGACGCCGGTACCCAGCCAGGTGATGACTCGGCTCACAGTATCGGCCAGCTTCAGGACCTCGTCTTCGGCTGCGACAAGCTTTGCCTTTCGGATGATCGAGGCGACGGCGAGACGTGTCCAGCGGCGTAGCGCCAAGTAGAAGATGGCAGCTACGACGATGGTGATCAGGAACCACACGCCCTGCTCGGAAAACCAGTCCTTGACCGAGTTCCAATCGAGGTCTCGAAAAGGATTCTCCACGGTCTCCTACCTCTGTACGCGAGGCTCAAGAAGCTTGAGCACAGTATATCAAGAAGGTATATAAGGAACAAGCGCGTCCGGCCCGTGTGGGAGGGATGCGTTGCAGGGTCAGGAACGGAGAGCGGCCCATGCGCTGATTCGGGCGCTTCCCATCGCGCGACAGCTTGTCTGGATCGCAGCCCCTATTTACTCGAAGCTGTTATGAGGTATCGCGTCATCGCTGGTAAGGGGCTATGGCTGGTGCGGCGGTGGAAAGGCTGGGGTCCCCTTCTTGCCTGTGTGCCGTGGACTCGCGACGGTGCTCCCGGGTCAGGCTTGCAGAGGTCCGTTGTTCGCGCCGCCCGCAAGCCTCGCCCGACTAGTGTACTGTCCCCAACGGTTCTGTACATATGTCCTGATTCTTGTACCGAGCAGTGGGCCGTTCGCCCTGAGCTTGTCGAAGGGGAACGGGATGATGCTTCGACGGGCTCAGCATGAACGGAACGTAGACCATATGTACAGCTATCTTCAGGACAGTACACTTGGACACGCCCTAGCTGACGGCACGGCTCGGAAGGCGTGACCTGCGGCGGACAGGGAGATCATAGGCCAGGAACAGGCGTCGGCTGCAACCGTTCCTATTCCTGCCCTATCTCTCCTTGTTTCGGTTGGCTGCCCAGTGAGAACTTCAGTTGCTGGTCTTCTTGGCCAGCGTTTTGTTTGTAACCGGCGTCTTGTCCGTGGTCAGCGTCTTGTTCAGGACAGATACTCTGCTTGCCACGGTCTTGGCTGCCTGGGTTCGGTTCGACATCTTTGTCAGGTCTTTTGCCAGCTGCTGGTCTCCGATGACGTCCTTCACCCAGGTGCTGAAGTCAGCTCTTTCCCCATTCGAATGATAGGCGAAAGTCTCGTCTGCCATGTCGATGAGGGCCTTCTCCAGCTCTCGCGTGCTCCTCAGCAAGCGGCCGTCACGGCACCAGAACTGGTTCGCCTCCGGTACCTTGGCCAGGAGCTTCGTCGCGTCCTTTTTCAGCATCTTTGCCATCGTCTGATCCCTCCTTTCCCTTTATTGTGTTTCGTTATATAGGCTAGGCTGCGAAGTGTTGCGCACCCAAGAATCCTCTAGACCAACTTTGTGCTCAAGAAAAGTTATCCTTGCCTTGGCGTACTTGGCTGCCTGAGATCGATTCGGCGACTTGGCGAGATCTCTCGCCAACTTGTCGTCCCCGATAGCGCCTCCAACCCAGGTGCTGAAGTCTGACTTGTCCGAATTCGAATGATAGGCGAAAGTCTCGTTTGCCATGTCGATGAGTGCGGTTTCCAGTTCCCGCATGCTCCTCAACGTATGGCCGTCACAGCACCAGAAGGCGTTGTTCGCCGGCACTGCCGCCAGGAGCCTCTCCGCATCCTTCTTCACCATTTTGGCCACGGTTCACACCTCCCTTCGCATCCTCTCCGCGGCAACCTATAGATAGGCATCCAGAGCCTGGATGAAGTTGACGTATACCTGCTGCATCTCCCAGACAATGCCTGATGGTCCAAGTCGCCACCACTCATCGGGCGTGAAGTAGGCGGACACTTCTGCATCTGATCCTGAGCGGCCGAACCATTGGACCAGGTGCAAGTTGTCCGATTGAGTGAGCCATAGAGCGAGATCAATGAGTTCGTCGTTCTTGGTCAAGAGGGCCTTGTTATAAGCGTGCAACATGAGTTGGAACAGGGCCTGCTGGATGTCGTTGCCCAGGAAGAACTCCATGCCACCTTCGCCTGCCCAGGTGCACGGATATGTTGGCAAGGGCAGATGATGGCTCTGTTCCCCGTATTGGGCTACGACCTCACTCGGATTGAGCAGCGTCATCTTCCTCCGGGCAAGCTCTTCGGGCAGGTGGCGCATGAATTCAAAGATACCCGTGTCCTTGGAATGATGTTCCCCGAAGGTTTCGTAGTCCCAGGCCAGGAAGACATAATCTCCGCTGGCTTCTTTTAGCCAGTGTGCGTATGCTTCTGTCATCAGGGGGTAGCCCCACCAGCCGCGATCGGAGAACCTGTAACCCACATCGTCGCTGAGCTCATAGTGGCGGGCCATTAGCTTCATATCTTTGCCCTGGTGGTAGAGGCGAGTTGCCTCGCGCCATCCCATCACCCATTCTCGCCCGTCGAGGAAAGCGCCGGTGAATCCTGCACCGACCAGCGCATGATAGACGCCGTCTGACATTATCATCTCGGTCGTGTCGGTGATCGTGGGGCGTTTGCCGAAGACCTTCTCCAGGTTGCTCCGGCCCCAGTCCATTCGCTCTTGGAACAGGGGCAGGTCGATCAGGGGTATGAAGCTATGGTAGGGCTCAACACATATGATCTCAGTGTTTGAATGGCTCGCCAGCTCTTGAAACAGGGCGAGAAGCTTCTTATCCCATTCTCGCGCCTGCTGCAAGAAGGATTCTGAGAATCCTATGGACATCTTGAATCCCTGCTTCACGAGATCCAGAAACATCTCCGTGGCCGGATAGTAGCACCAGGTCGCCACCTTGTTGAAGTAGTGTTTGTTCATCTCTTCATCGAAGAGGCATCGCTGGATGTCCTTGACGTTGGCTCCGCGAGGTATAGGCTGTGCCGGCAGCTTGAGCCGCTTGGGCTGGTGAACGACAGTGTATATTGACAGATTGTCAGCCATTCTATGCGCTCCCCAACAGTATCGGCTTCAGCCTTGGCAGCCTGTGAAGGAGTCCCGATACCGGCGCCGCTTCCTCGCGTTCGGCTGGCCTCAACTCAAGCACGCGAGTTCTGGTTGGTATCGATAGAAGGCCTTGGATTCTGGCCTGATACTCGAGCTTCCTGGTCAAGTTCCCGATCACTTCCTCCCACGTGAACAGAGCAGCTGTCCGTTTCGCAGCGGCGCGGATTCTCTCCTTCTCCCGTGGGTGTTCCTCGAGATACGCCACATAGCCCTCGATCTCAGCAGGATCGGACGTCTCCAGGACGATAGCGTTGAAGAAGTGAACGGCGTAGTCCTCGCCGGTGCAGCCTGTGACCGGGATTCCACCCGCGGCCATGGCTTCCAGGCCCACGAGGCCGAACGGCTCGTGACCGCTGTTGGCCAGGACCAGATCAGAAGCGTTGTAGATTATCCGCAGGAACTCCTGCGGGCAGTAGAACGCGATGTTCAGCAGGTCAGCGTCCCTGTGCTCAGCTATGGCCTGGAGATAGTCTTCCAGGCGGTTCCCGTCTGTTGTTGCGTGTTCGACGGTGAGCCCAAGGGAACGGGCATTGTGCATTACTTCCTCGCCGTGTGGCTCAAGGCCGCCGCGCGCCAGAAGCACCGTTCTCAGACCCTTGTCTTTCAGCCTGGCCACAGCTTCGACAGCCATGTTCCAGCGCTTGTCGGGATCCCATCTTGCCACCTTCGACAGAATCAGGTCGGCACCGAGGCTCTTTGTGAGCTGAGCGACTGCCTTCTGGTCGACTTCGTCGAGCAGTGCTGAAGGGATGCCGTTGGGGATCACCAGCGGATTCAGGCCCATTCCCCACATCACCTGCTTCATGTATCTGCTAACCGTGGTGATTGTTGTCGTGTAGGTCAGGCGACCCCAGTTGATCCGGTCAAAAGAGAAGGTGTTGTTTGCGTTCCAGAACATCACGGCCCGGTCTCGTAGACCGTTGGCAAACAGAAGGTCGCTGATGCGACTCATGGCCTCGGCAGTGTGCCATTCCTCTCCCATGATGACGAGCATCTTGCCTTGAGCCATTGCAGGCTTGGCTACGTGCTCCACGACAAACCAGGGCACGGACTCGTTGAAATCGTAGAGCTTCTCGTTCTCCCCCTGGTACAGGCCATCGGGATAGTACTCGCTGATCCATTGGCACCAACGATGAAGGACGAGCCTGCCTCCGTTGCTGACCTCTTCACCCTTCTGTTTGGGATCTCCAACGAAGATGTGGTGAACTGGGAAGCCTACGTCGGCCAGTGTGCGCGCAAGGTTGGTTACTCGCACGCCCAACCCCCCGGCCATGGAGTAGGAATCCGGTCCCTCGAAGGAAAGGATGATGAACTCGGTGTTCTCCGTCGTGATGCTTTGGCTGCCCGTCACGGTTCGGCCTCCTGCTTGCTCATGATCTGGGTGTACTGCGCCGGGGCGGCTTGCGCCATCTGATCCGGAATCCCCATCAAGCACTATGAGAACATCCACCGATGATTCCCCACAAGTGCCCTGTTCACTGTCGGGATCGTCCAGCAGCTGAACGGTTGCCAGTTGGGGGTCACTGTCGGCTGGTATTCTTGTTCCCACTGCAACCTCCTTGCTTGCCCTAGTCTCGGAACGTAGCTCTGGACCGTACCTTCTGTCTCTTGTGCCAGTTCTTCACATCATGGAAGCTGACCGCGGCAGCCTGTCGGGCCGCTGAGTGGTCAGCATCATCCCGCGCTTTTGACTTCATTTCAGATCAGACATGGCTGAACTAGCATTATCCCATCCGAACGTTACCATACATGCTGCAGTCTACACAATGGTTCCTTCAGGCTCCCTGCACATAGGAAAATAGTACTACCAAATACCGAAAGAGGGCCGTGTTCCAGGGCTAAGGCATTCACTCAGCGGTCCTCGTCGTCATCGCTGGCATCTTGACGCTGAAGACAGACGAACCTCTGCGAGTCGATGCTACCGAAGCAACAATAGTAGCATCGTCGCGAGCATAAGCTTGCCGTGCCAGCGCCAAGATGGTCATTGGCCTGTTGCCGGTGCTCATCGATTGAAAAGGCACCCGACGTGCTCAACGACTGCGCGATAGTGAGGAGAAGTGAGGAATAGACAGGATTGCTAATAATGATACACATCCGGAACAAAAAAGCACTAGGAAAAGATTAAGAAAATATTACATTTTCCTGGCCTATTACCCATGCACGATATGCGACTACGCGGGTCGTGCTATGGTATACGCGAGCATTCTGTTCGTAGAGGCCCACGGCGGGCCGACACGAGAAGTGCCCAATAGGAGCCGAAGCTGTGTCAGGCGGAGATCAGAGCGGATCTCCCCCTGTCGACCGAGGCATTGACAAATGTGCAAGAATATCTGGAGCTCGGGAAGCCCGCTGGCCAGTAGACAGGACCACGCAAGCCTTCTGCCGGGCATGGCTGGTGGGCAGGGCTGCAAGTTGCTTGATAGGGGCTCAGCAATACCTTAGAATTAGCCAGAACGAAAGGCATTCGAGGTGGTTGCGTGTGAAGGTTCTGATGTTGGGATGGGAGCTGCCCCCCCTTTTCACCGGGGGGTTGGGGATGGCTTGCCGAGGCTTGCTCACGTCCCTGGGACAGGAAGGTGTGGACGTCGTATTCGTCACGCCGTGGTCGGTTCAGGGGCAGGGATACGCTGCGGCGGAGGTGGTTGGCGCCTTTGGCAATATTCAGCCCGGCGGCTTGCCGCTACACGCCAGATTCGGCTCCGTTCCGTCATACACAACCAGCTACGGCGGAGAGATCTACAGCGCCAACATCCACGAGGAGGTCAACCGCTTCGCGCAGGCTGCGATGCGAATAGCCAGGGAAAAGGATTTCGACGTCGTTCATGCTCATGACTGGACGACGCTCAGAGCCGGCATGTCGATCCGGAGGACTTCGGGGGCCCCTGCGATAGCGCACCTCCACTCAATCGAGCATGATCGTGCCCCGGGGAATCCCAACCCTCAGGTGTGTGCTCTGGAAAAAGAGGGTCTTTTTGCTGCTGACCGTGTTGTCTCCGTGAGCGACTATACGAGGCGACGAATCGCCGATGGCTACGGACTGGACCCACAGCGGGTGGAGGTGGTCCACAACGGGGTAGACGAGATCGTGCATCCGTCCCCGAGGCTTGGCCTCAGCGACCGCTGGCCGAGGACGGTGCTGTTCGTGGGCAGGCTCACCGCCCAGAAGGGGCCGCAGTACTTTATGTTGGCCGCCGAGCGAGTTCTCAGGTCAGCCCCGGACACGCGCTTCATAATGGCGGGAGAAGGCGACATGCGTGCCTACCTGGAGGGATTGGCCAGAGACTTGGGCATTGCCGACAGCGTGCTCTTTACCGGATTCCTCTCTCGATTCGACCTCGATCGAGTGTACAATCTGGCCAAC